>NZ_JBUZOU010000014.1:0-140740 GCF_055326765.1 Pleionea sp. WD8-19
CTTTTATTATTTAATGCATGTACTGAACGAGCTTCCGAAACAGCCTGATGACTTAGAACCGTTAATGCCGTGGAATGTTGAGTTGAACGGTTAAGTCAAGTGTGTGTTTGCTCGGACGTTTACCAAAGGCACTTCTATCGCCAGCATTTGCAGCGATTACACCGACCGTGAGTAAATCCTTTTCGAGACAGAGTTGACGGGGTAACTCTTACGCCAAAAAATTTACTTCAATCTCTATTTATGCGTCGGAAGCTTAAACCCCAAGCCGAATTATCTGCCTTCCTCAGTTCTGCGAATGCGCATAGGCAAAAACTTTTTTAAAGAAACCAAAACTTGTTTAATTGGACTCGATATCCAGTATTTTCCAGCTATAAACATAGTCATCCAAAGCATATGTCGGCGAGTGCCATAGTACATTGAGCACCAAGGAGCATGCGTTATCGGTCCTTCATAAAGCACTTTTTTAAATACTTTTTTTTGTAAGTTAGCGATTTTAGGTTCCATTGAAGCCCCCATCATATACCGCTTGCCCAATGCTAAATAATCGTACAATGTCATAAAATAAATAAAGCCACGCTTAAAAATGCCAACCTCTTTATTTATCCAGATGCACGAACCTTCAACCAAATCATTGAGCGGTGGAAGTTCACTTACTAAATCAGCATTCTTAGGTATGTCGGATAAATAGCGATGGGGGACATTTGCGTTAAGCACATAACCGCCTACTACTAAATTACCGTCAAAAAAAACTCTTACCACTGATGCCCTTTTCAAATACTCTAGACTAGCATTATTCCCAGAAGCAGAGCGATATAAGTTGCTGTACTCGTTCAGTTCGTTTTCTTTTTTAATCACTTTTGTCAACTGCATTTTTTATCCTTTATAACATTCGTATCGGCCTGGAGAAATAATGTTGTTAGGGTCTACTGCTTTCTTAATAACACTCCGTAAACTTAAAGCATCGAATTCCAGCGCATTAGGTGTTAGTGGCATTTCATCAACGGCACGTCTATAAGGTATCCAGCCCTTATCAATGTATTTGGCTCTTAGTTTTTTTATCGTATTTTCTGCTCGTTCTGTTTCCTGATGGTCTGATGCGTTGTAGTACAGGCTGATAATGGCTTGGCAAAGTAATGGCGTTACAGCGGTTAGTGTGACTGCCATTTCAAAACCTTGTTTTCGAAACTCAGATTCCGTTAATGACAAACACGCTTCGACATCCTGTTTTGTCATTGGCAAAGAAGGAGCTAACCATACAAAACCGCAACCACTATTGACCGGGTCACAGTCGACTCTCGGTGTAGATGTTTGATGCCGCCAGTAACATCCTTTAAGTGCGATATTATCCGGATCACCGCTAAAGATACCCATAGCTCTACATATTTCATTTGTTTTAGTTTTCAATGATTTAATATTGGGTAACCAGCTCGCATTCTCAGCCAGCCAATTAACCAACTTTGACGATTTTTGAAAAATTGAATAGGGAAGGGTGTATACATTGGCAATGCCGCTGAGTCGTTTTTTTATTCTTTTGGCTTTTGCTTTAGCTACCGTTTTACTGCCAAATACTAAAAATGTAGCCATCCAAGGAGATATTTTTAGTTTGTTAAGTAACTCTTCTAACTCTTTTTCTTCAGGCCCAACGTTCGGGTTCCATTTTGAAAAGTCAAACTGGGCAAATACACCAAGTGTGCGGTAATGATTTCCAATATGTGGAAGTGCATCAACCGTTCCTTCAGCCTTCAGCTCTCTCATTATTTCAATATATTCACCAATCGAGGATTTGTCTTTGAGTTTGACAATACATCGAAGGTTGCTTTCTGTACGAGGAACCAGTTCAAAGCGAATTCTTACTACCACACCAATATTGTTTTGGGTAAATAGTTCATGAAGTCCTGCGGCTGCTCCAACGCGCCCAATATATCGGCCTGTACTCGGCAACAATGAGTATTCCTCTCCATTGGGTGATATCAATTTGGTGATCGCAAAATGTCGTACCCTATATCCAAGTGGAGAATGCCCAAAACCTCGCTCCATAATATTCCCGACCACACTGGTGTTTTTGCCAGCGCCTGTGCAGTCCATCATCCAATTTGTATCTTTAAGAAATTCCGACAGTTGACCTTGTGTTACACCAGGCTCAATCTCTACGCTGCCCAAAACAGGATCAAAATCAACGATTCGATTCATTTTATGCATATCGAGAATGACACAGTTGTCTTCAGATGGGCAGCTTTTGCCATACCCCCAGTTTTTTCCGCACGAAACTGGGTATACCGGTATGTTATGCTCGTTCGCCGCCGCAACCACCTTCTGTGCCTCATCAACATTTTGCGGATAAACAACGCCGTGAACATGACGGCGATGCGAAAACAGTCCGCTGTTCGACCGATCGTCTTGAAGCTCAACTGACTTCACTACACTAATGCCAGCCAAACTATCTGGCACGCTACTCTTATCTTTCTTACTAGAATTCAAAGTTTCTCCTTTCAATAAATACTTATTTTTTCAAAGCGATTAAGACCGTATAATTTTTTTTTAGACGAACACCCTTGAAAAAACCATACAAAAACTTAAAGTGCACAAGATTAAAGTAACTGCTTTCGACAAATAAGACGTTAGAAGTCAAACGATTCCTGTGGGAGAGCAGATTACTAAAATTAAAATCTTTGAGTTTGGGAAAAAATCATGTCAAAGTTACTTGGTTAATGATTTTGAAAATTTATGCAAAACCGGTCGCTTTTATGTTGCTCAACTGTTAAGCAATTACCTTCGTAAGTGTTTTAAATCATTCATTTTTTACGCGCGAAAGTCTATGCATTTTATTAGTAGACTCTAGTGTAATAATCACACTTGTGAATAATACCGATAACATCATAAAGGTCGTTTGTATCGCCTCGAATTTAAACAAGTATTGAACGTAAACAATGTAAGTTTGAAGTTGAAGGTGTATCGCAAATATGGATAACTGTTTGCATTGCGAAAGAAGGTGATGAGGGTAACTTAGATGTTTTAACTTAGGATAAAGTGCAAAGATGAAAAAGATAGGTGAAGTCGTGGAGTTTGTGTGGTCGACAGTAACCTAGAGTTAACACTCGAAAAATTGAGTTAATGTTATGGCTATTTGAAAATTGAAAGTCGCTAGGCGTTGATTATTTATAGCGCTTTGATTAAAAAACTGATTAGACCGCTTGATTTTGAACTTGTAATGTATAAATAGAATTTACAGCGGCAGTTATGCATAAGCATGGCAAATCAATTCCATATCAAAAAATGGTTTCCAGGTTCATTGATGAAGAAGATGAGGAAAAAACAGGCCAAGAAGTGGAGAAAGCCTTATCGATTTTTGGAATGACATTGCAACAATGAAACTTTAGTTTGGAAAAGTGGATGAAGGTATGTCTCAATCATGTTTATGATTTATGGACCCAATAAATGCATTTCTATCTGGCGAAATCCATTTTTAGAAGTAATGCTTAAAGTCTCTTAATTAATCTCAAGTGTATGCTGAATAGATCTTTATTTGCCAAGGTAGCGCGGAAAATTAAGCGCAGGTAATAAAAATCTGTTTGTTATTTTTCTAGAGGATAACTGTTAAGTGAATTTGTTTTATATTCCGCTTGTTTGTGTGGAAATATAAATATTTTGAACTAGAGACATCGACTCGTTCACTACCTGTATGTATAATTGCTCAAAATTCGGTCGATACTACAGTGCTAGTTGCTAATTTGTATGGATTTTGAGTTCTTAACAGTAATAAATTCCTTAAGGAATCGCAAAACTTTTGTTGATTCATGATTTAGTATTTCTAAGTATTCCGATAAATTGTCGTGACTTATAACTGTGAATATTCATTACAAGTTGATAGTTATTATATCGATTAATTATTCGACTCTTTAGTTGGTTTTTAGAATAAAGCTTTCTATTTAATCTATAGTGGATTTTATTAGAAAAGAACCATTCTTTGGAAAATATTGATGCTTTGTTGTTTTTTCGAAATGAATTTTAGTTTAAGTACCAAATAGTGAGCTTAGTAGAGTGATTTTGAGGTTAATATGAAAAAGTTTGTTATGTTTTGTTTATTAATGCCGTTATTCTCATGCATACATAAGTCAAAGCTAAATCCAGGTGAGCCATTGCAACCATTGATGCAATCGCAAGGATATCTTGGTGTGGTGATTAATACTCTCGATAGTTTAAGTAATATTCAGTTTAAGAATATGCAAACAAATGAAGAGTTTTACGTTGGTAGCGTGAAAAAAGGTTCGTCTCATATTACGCTGCAGCTTGATGAAGGTGAGTATTGCTTTGTTGGCTTTGATGTGTATGGTATGAGGATGGATTACAAAACTAATGGTTTTTGTACTTTCGTCGAGGCTGGTGAGTTAAATTATTTTGCTGAGTTCGTGGTAAGGGATCCTGTGACGACAACGATTTTTAATTTTGATAAATATATTAGGTTGTTGAGCAAAGATTTTCCGAAATTGTGTACTGAATTTGTTGGTAAAGGTTGTGAATCATGAAGTATATACTATTGATTTTCTTTTCATCAATTTCATACGCAGCGCAAGTTAGTCGATCTGATTTTTGTGAAGCAGAAAGTGAGCTACGGTTTTATAGGGCTGGTATAGAAGCCGAAAGACATAACTTTCAAGAAGAGGCATTTGATATCTATTGTAATTTAGCGTTTTTGGGAGACTATCGGGCGCAGTATAAAATTGCACGGTACTATTATAGTGGTATTGAGGGATATAAAGAAAAAAATATTTTGTTCGCTTATTTATGGGGAAAGTTATCTAATAGTCAAGTTTACAGTAAAAAGCGTGCTGTGTTTGTCGACAAAATAAAAAAGGAACTTGATGAGACAATGAAGCAAAAAGAGAAAAGAGAACATATTGACGATAGAACAGAGCTGTTCATTAGTATTTACTCTTCAATCCCATCTGGAGTTCGTATTGACATGAAGTATGAACCAATTGATATCCATAAAATATTAAAAGAAAAGAATAGGAAAAGAGCACACGTTGGATCACGTATAAAAAAGTGATGCTTTTGTGTTTGAAGTGAGTGCTTTAAAAATGTTTAACTTAGGTAGTTAATAAGTAGTAAGTAGATCCTGAATTTATACAATAAACTAAGCATTCGATAAAATATCGGCTTACTTAAAGCCGATGGAGTAAAGTCTATGAGGGCTATTGCTCAAGTAATTTAGGTACAATTATGTTCGAAAATAATCGATACGAAAGATATATTCAACCCTAATATAAAGTTTAGCTTTTCGAGTAATTAATATAGAGGAAGCGCATTGAAACAGTTTATCATTTTAATTGTAGTTGTTTTCGGGTTCATAGCAGGATGTAAAACAACAACGGTAGATGGTGTTGAGGTTCTAACCAGTAGAAAGCTATCTAGTATAAATAAGAAAGAAGGTGTGGTTGCATTTGGACTTGATTCAAATTTGAATATAACGCGCCTTGATATTAGAAAAGGCGATGAACTGTTTTCAGTGAAGTACGAGAATGACTTCGTTGTTACTGCATTGTCTTCTGGAAACTATAGAATAGAAAAAATATACATTAATGACTTCCAATACTTTGATCTGGATGATAAGAGTAATTGGAGCTTCAACATTAAACCTGGAATTATTAATTATGTCGGTCATTTAAGAATTAAAAGGCTCCCTTATCAGAAGTATCATTTAGATGTAACTAATCGAGCATCATTTATGTATAAGTTTTTAGAAAGGAATCACTCTGATTTACTTGTAATATATCGAGTGGTTTACTCGAATTTATTTAATGATGACTTTTTTAATTTGGTTCAGGGAAAATGATTATGTTTAACATTAACAAGCATCTTCGGTTATTACTTATCATTATTTTAAGTATTGGTTACTTAAAAGCTGAAACAATTCCTGTTGATACATTGATTAGCAATGCAGATTACTCTTCGTTTAAACTATCGCCAAACGCAAAATATATCGCAGGACAAGGCTTTCACAATAATTCGCATACCATAGAAGTTTTAAAATCATGGGATAGTCAATCTTATGTTGTTCTGAGTTTAATTCATAATTCTAATGCGAAAATAAATGACTATATTTGGTTAGATAATAATACTTTGGTCGTTGATTATGTGAGTCAAACAGGAGCGGACTTGTTTGAGTTGATTGATATTGTAGAGCAACCAGAGTTGGATTTTCATAGCAAAGCAATCCCGTTTAAGGGAGAAATACTATCTGTCTTAGACGACAGTGAAGAAGTTATACTTAAACACGCCAATAGTCAGGAAAATGACTTTGACCTCTATCGTTTAAACTTAAGGACTTTTAGTCGAATTATTGACTTAAAAGACAAAAAACTCAATTCAGAAGGAAAAGCGAGGCACTTTTGGCTAGATGAACAAAATAATCTTGTAATGAAAAAAGTTATCGAAAACGATCAACTCACATACTATAGGAAAGTCGAAGGACGTTGGGAAATTTTTTATCGAGTAAATGGACTTGAAATATTTCAACCTATTAAGCTACTGGGAAACGAGAAAGTTGCTGTATTAAGTAATAGTGGTCGAGACAAAGTCGAGCTAGTGAAATATAATTTAGTAACGAGCGAATTTGATGAAGTAATTTACAGTAATGAACAGCATGATATCGAGAATGCTGGGTTTTGGAAAGGAACTGATCAACTGGCATATGTAACTTACCATTCGGAAGGTGTTCCAAGAACTCATTATTTTCAATCTTATAATAAAATACTTTCTAAATATTTATCAAAAGGTTTTAAAGGAAAAATCAAATATATTTTGAGTAGAGATGCAGCTGGTAAAAACGTTATTGTAAAAGTAACAAGCTCATCAGACTCTGGATATTTTTATTTGGTAAACCCCGATGAAAATAAAATAATGGGGTTGACACCCAGTTACGAAAAGTTACAGCGCTATAATCTATCTGAAACAGTTGTATTCAATATTACAAATTCGGATGGAAATAAAATTGAAGCGTTTTTTACCCCTCCAGTTGGAATAGATGAAAAATACCCATTGTTGGTAATGCCACATGGTGGTCCAATTGGTGTTCGAGAGTTGAATGATTACGATCCAGATTTACAGTTTTATACCTCGCGTGGTTATGGTGTATTAAGAATGAATTTTAGTGGCTCTTTCGGCTACGGTAGGAAATTTTTAGAAGCCGGTATTGGTGAGTTTGGGCGTAGAATAGAAGCTGACATTAATGAAGTTGTTAGTGAGTCATTTAGGCGATTTCCTATTGATGAAAGTAAAGTTTGTATAATTGGAGCCAGTTACGGAGGCTATTCAGCGTTAATGTCGACAGCGCAATATCCTGATCTTTACCGGTGTGCAGTATCCTCCTATGGAATATTTGATCTAGAGCTGCTTTATAACCAGTCTATTAGCTTCAATACGGAAAAACAGAATCAGAAAATAGCTAATGTTATCGGAGCGGAGGAAGATATTAAACATCGTTACTCAGAAATGTCTCCAGTGTATCATGCACATAAAATTAACGTTCCAGTGTTGTTTATTGTTGGAGGGGTGGATTATATTGCGGACTTAGAACACTCCTATCGTATGGCATATTTATTGGAAAAAAATAACAATAAAGATATCGAAATTATTACCTACCTGAGAGCAGGGCATGGTCCTGACAGTTTAATATCCCATCGTACTCAGCTGGTCATTATTGAGTCATTTGTGCGAAATGCACTTGGTTTTGAACAAACATTCGATGAAGTCATTAAAGAAGAGTTGGAAAATACGCTTACATATTTAAATGCTCGCAATGTAAATGAGGAAGGCCGCAAAATCAGCAACCGGTTGTCACGAATGCTAAAGTCCTATCATTAAAGTATCTCGTATTTTTGCTGCGGAGTGTAAATAGTTTAAGAAGTTGGAGATTGACTCATGAATAAACAAAGATTATTTATGACTGTTCGAACTCAATTTTTGAGTCCCTTTTAAAAATAAGAAATCAAATATTAGTATGATTCATCTATTTTTTAGAGCTCAAATTTCATGTTTTCCATCATTTTTTAAATGGAATAATTCATAGCCACTCGGAAATTAAGTATTCTGCCCGCCATGGTATGCGAAACAATGTGTAAAAAAATGCATGATTCGTTATTTCACTTTTCTCTGGCTAAACATTAGGGCTTTTTCATTTTACCTAGCTGTAGAACCACTTTCTTCGGACTTAAGTCCTATTTTATTATCGGATATTTAGATTTTTGAACTCCCTCATTAATTGATAAAAAAGATTCGCTCGAACGTTATAAAAATATTGCAGATTTCAATCAAGTTCTACACTATAAAACGCACAATATTGTGACTCAAAATATTCCATGGAATTGCCTGAAAGAGAGTACGAAATTCGTCAGTCGAACTATTAATAATAATTTAACTTGAAGGTGTAAATATGAAAACTTACATTGAAGTAGCTATGTTTGGCTTACTTTTATTTTTTCATTGTCAAAATGTGGAAGCCAGTACTGAAATAGAAAACGCGTCCAGTCGTAGCTTAAGTGTATCTTACAGTTCTATTACGGCACAAAATGGTAAGTGTTTAGACGAGCATTGGGATCACTATCGAGACGTTACAAACCCTGGTCGTATACAAGTTTGGGATTGCTTTGAGCCGAATGCAAATCAAAAGTGGTTTTATAACCTAAGTACTCAAGAAATTCGGTTGCAAAACGGTCAATGCCTAGACGTTCATTACCCTGATTATGTCAATAAACCTGCGGTGGGCAAAGTTCAGGCTTGGTCTTGCAGTGGGCAAAACAATCAAAAATGGATTTATGAGTCGAGTACAAAGCTTTTAAAGTCAACCAATGGCATGTGTCTGGATATTCAAGGCTCGGCCTACAATAACGGAAGCAATGGCCCTTTTGTACAACTGTATCGTTGCAAGTCAGCGTCGGAGTGGCGAGAAAACCAAAAATGGAATTTATCCGGTGCATCGAGTGGAACGATTGATCTCAAAGACTATTTATTTAACAGTGACCCTCGATCGGCCAATGTTCATCGAATATATGGAGGTGAGTACGATGGGGCGTCTAAGCCAATTCGGGCTTATGTACCTTCCAACATTCGTATGACCACGCCTCCCGCTGGAGCTACCGGTTTTTACATCGTTAAAAACGACGACGGTACGCATTTCGAAGAGTATTATTATGATAACAGTCACTTTTACTTAGTGAGAGACACTTCATGGGATAGACACTGTCACAGCAGTAACGTCAATGAAGATGGAGACAGTTTTGAGCTGCGTGATGCGGGGACAAATAAGTTAGGCGGTAGGTTTTTACCACGATATGTGGTCCCAAACGGCCAGCCTGTAACGGTAGGTAACTTTAGAATTATTGCGCGTTCCGATCGCAATGGACTGGAATGCGATAGTAATTGGGCCAATCCCCAGCAAGTGACAAACAGAACATTAACGTTTACACACCATAATAGCCTAACTTTGGATACCGGTTTGACGTTTAACGATGTTATCGAAGTCAATGTAACGAATGGTCCCGGAGTTGGAGAAAAATATTTCTTTGCAAGGAATAAAGGATGGATTGGGTTTGTGGGTGTAGGCGGTAATGTCAGTAGCTATGTGTTTGAAATGCCTTCTCCAAGAGAATATGCTGTGAGCACCAATGTTGAACCATATCGAAGTTGCACAACCAATAATACATACGGTTGGTATTGGTCGAATCCTCCGATGTATTCGTTCTACGGTAAAGACGGTAATGATTATTATGCGAGTACGTTTTGGCACAACAGCGGGTATTTGGCTTATGGACCATACGATCGTAGTTTTGGCAAAGGGATGCATACCGCAAGTTTTTACTTAAGAATTGGTTCCTATTCTTCGAGACAAAAAGTGGCAGTTATCGATGTAGTGTCTAATGTTGGTAAAAATGTCTTGGCTCGAAAAGATATTTACAGCACTGATTTTGGTGGCAGTAATAAGTGGGGAACTTTTACACTCGACTTTTATGATCCTTGGTGTGGCGATTTAGAAACTCGAGTGCATTGGTTAGATAAAGCCAATATGCATTATGGTCAATCGTGGATTAATAAAAGATAAGTCAATATTCATGCTAACCATTGAAAAGGGCTATTTCAATGAATAGCCCTTTTCAGTTCAGTTACATTATTAATGCGATTAAGATTGAGTTGATTTTAATAGTTGATGCTCTTTAAACGATTGATACGTTAACCATCCCAAAAGTGCAATGATGAAAAACGTAATGGGTGTCGCACCGCCAAAACGTAAGCTGATCTGAAAGTACAAATAGGGAATGAATATCACGGCAAACATTGCGGACCAATAAGATCGTTTGAACAACCCTATAGTTATTCCTATCAGCAATAGGATATTGATAAAAAAGGAGACCGGAATTATAAAAAAACCTCGGCTTTGTGCCAGTGACTCAGGGTAGACGATCTTTTCTCCATCCCATTCTGCCTTTGGTTGAGGAGTGTTCTCTAGATGGTCTTGGCTGACTATGCTTACGCCAGCCCATTGAAGTGTCTGGTTTTCATCAAGGTGGGTTAAAATTTTACCATAGAGTAATAAGTGAACAATTAACGCTAAACTGCAAATCAATAAGCTTGCATTCAAGCGCCAATTAAATGCTTTAAAACGAGATTGAGCTGGTTGGTTTTTGCTCACTCCTTGCTTGTCTTCCAGTACATTTCTTTCAATGTTAAATACGGATAATAACGAGTTTAATGTCTCCATTGAGCAAGTATGGGTATTTTCGACTCGTTGTATCGTTCTCAAGTTCACATTGCAAAGTTCTGCGAGCTGCTGCTGTGACCAACCTCTCTCGCCTCGCATGTTCTTAACTACATTTTCTTTTAATTTCATACACATCACGTGTTCCCCCGGTAAATCAAAGTAGACTCAATATACCGGGAGCACGGCTCCTTTTTATACGACATTTGTACGACTGTCGTAATGATTTCACAGTGTTACACCTGTTATTCACACAAGACTAGTCGTTTTCACGAAACGCTGGTGTAATCCTCCCAAAAAAATTGAAGCCGTTAAAAGTAAAAATTCACATTCTTTTTAAGGCATGTCGACTTTCAGTTCACATTGATAGGGATACTTGACTGAAAGGGCTCGTTAATAATATTGAGTATTGTACTTTTCACAGCCAGAGCTTGCGATTCAGGCTTGGTGATATTGTCGTTTGTATTTTTTATTGTTTGGAAAAACGTAGGTTTTGGGATGGAATGTCACCTGTCTTGTTACTAAATTCACCTACGGCTTCTAAATTAACATTATCAAACAAAACGTTTCCTTTTCCACTCAAAAAGAAGCCATACGCTAATACGCCCGTTTTTTCTGGCACGTCAAGCGATAGTGTCATCTCGGTCCAATCGGTGTCCGATTCGATAGCCGAACGTTCAATTTCAGAGTTCGTAAAGGCTAGGACATCATGGCCTTGAAGGTGACTGTCTGCCCGGAGGAATAGTGAAACGGTGCCGTCAAGATTATCGGCTTTAACCTTCAGGCTAAGCTCGACTTTTCGATTTCGAAAGTGCTCTTGCCACCCTTTTTGCATTAATGTGATAAATCCTTTGGGGTTGTCGTTTGTATGGTAAATGAGAGCGCTTGGGGCGGGTAAACCTTCAGCTTCTTCTAAACAAACTTTATAGTCCGTTGGGTTGCTTCCCGAAATTATCCAGCCTGAAATCGGCTTGCAGGTCTCATTCACTGCTTTGTGCGTGAAGCCCATATATAAAGGAATAAAAATGAAACAAAACAAAATAGGCAGTCGAAAGGCCAGATATCGCACTTGAGTTGTTGTGTACCACTTTTTTGCTTTTCTCGGTACGACTTGAGAGTAAGAATCACTCTGAGTCTCAAGTTTTTGAATCGTAGGCACCGAGACATTGTCGAGGCTTTCATTTTTCCTTGTTGTCGGTGAATTGAGTTTAACGTCGACAATGAGTTGATAGCCACTTTTGGGTATTGTTTTGATATAGGGCTGCTTTGACGGGTCTGCAGCAAAGGCCTTTCTAAGAAGGGCAATCAGTCGATTTATTGCGCTATAAGAAACAACCTGTTGTGGAAAAATGTTGGCTAAAAATTGTTCGCGCGTAACAACATCCGGAGCCCTTTCAATGAGTATCATCAGTGCTGCTGCACTTTTGGGCTCGAGCGTAATTAGCCGGTCATTCAGTGCGAGTGTTCTGTTTTCTAAGGTGAACGTAAATTCACCAACTTGATAAGTGCGCAAAACTAAAACCTTTTATGACTTTACACGTCCATCACATTTTCCTCTAATTTATATCAAACATTTGCGATTAAAAATATGGTTAATATTGTCTTTCGTTACTAATTTCCTAAGTAGTGCGATTTGTTTACATCTAAAAAGGAGTAAATTTTATGCGAAAAAAGAAATGGGTCATTGTTCCAATATTGTTGAGTTCGTTTATTTTCAGCTGCTCATCGAATAACTCTCAACCCAACCAAGAGCAACAAGAATTACCCCAACAAGCGCAGCCTTTGCCCGTTGTTGACTTTAGTAGCAAAATTGATCGGCTTGTCACCTTTGCCCGAGTGGCGACGAATATAGAGTTTTTTTATCCAGGAGATGGCGCCAAGGCAACGGATTGGGATAACTTTCGAGTTTATGGAATGTATCGTATTAGCCAAACCAATACCCAAGAAGATTTTATCAATGAAATGCGATCATTGTTTGAGTCCATTGCGCCCGATGTTACCTTCAATGATGCGAATAAAAAGATTCCTCAATTTGAGGCCGGTGACACCATTGTACTCTTAGCGCAAGCTGGGTATTTAGACAAATTTAGCACTAAACCTTCCGTGTATTTTCGAGAGTATGAAACCCTTGATTTTTCATTACTGGGAACAGAAGCGTATCATCCGTCCTCGCTTAATTATCAGTTTGACTATGGCAATTTAACTTTCGATATGCCGCTGGTGCTTGAGTACCAAGAGGGGCAAAGTGTCCCTGAAGGCAACGCTTTTACCGATAGTACCGAGTGGGAGCTGCCGATGAACGTTGAAAACCCCTATGCTTGTTTGTCGGCGTCAGCCAAATTATGGGCCGTAATACAAAATTACTGGCCATATTTCGAAACGATTACAGTCGATTGGGAGCAAGAGCTTCCGTTATTGCTTGCCAGCTGTGCGTCGGATAACCGAGGTGACGCTGTTCGTCAAATGATGCAGTCACTCACTAAACTGGAGGACAATCATGTTGGTCTTGCCATCAATGCGGGTAATCCCTTCAGTGACTCATTTGGCCTTTACACTTTACCTGTAAGTTTCGATTGGATAGGAAATCGGTTAATTGCGATATACAAACATGGTGAAACCGCACCAAGCTCAATCCGTTTAGGTGACGAATTATTAGCCATTGACGATATAGCCGTTAACGAAATCGTAGAAGAATTTGCGCCATTTACTTTGAAGTCAACGGACAAACGGAGACATTGGGCTGCGATGTTTTATATGTTACGTCGTCAGAAAGACACCATGGTAAAGCTTACTCTTAAAAACCATCAGGAAGAGGTTTATGACTTAGAGCATCCTGCGAGCGAGGCGATTTATGAGCTTATTATTCCGGCGATGGAGTCTTATGCTCATTTTACCAACACTCAACATAAGGTACTGGAAAACAACATTCACTATGTTGATCTTTCCATTACTTACGAAGACGATGTTGAAGAGACCATTGAAAAGCTGCAATCGGCCGATGCAATTGTTTTAGATTTTCGCAGTTACCCAGAAAGTTGGAATGGCTGGCGTAACACTTTGGCGCACTTTTCCGATAACCCGATACTTTCGGCCCCTATGTATATCAATATGCCCGCGGCACCTGACCGGAGCGATGTGTATAAGCACTTTATTCCACAAAGCATTGAGCCCGCACTGCCTAGAATTAATGTGCCGACGGTGGTGTTAGCGTCTCGATACAGCCAAAGTTCAAATGAGCATGCACTTGCCTATATTCAAGATGCTCAGTTACCCATTATGGGTGAACCTACTTCAGGTATAAATGGCAATATCACGGAAGCTTTTGCCAATAAAGGTAAGAGTAATGGAGGGCTTCGGTTGATATTTACAAGCATGGAAGTGACACAACATGATGGTAGCCCACACATTGCGACGGGGATTGTTCCTGATATTTATGTTGAGAGATCGATCCAAAGTTTTCAGCAAGGGGAAGATAACCAACTGCAAGCGGCTATTGATTATTTGTTAAGTCGTCTGTAATGCTATTGCGAGAAAAGTAATGACAGGTGTGCTTTTCTCGCTCTTTCAATAACTCAATCATCTTCCGAAAGCATGTATTCATCTTGCTTTATTAATTCAGCAATCTTTTTGGCCAGATCAATACGAACTTCGTCGCTGCACAGTCCTTTAGGAATTTGTGTTTTTATAAAGTTGTCAGCGATAAAGCCACCATAACGAACGCCTTGCACAAAAGCTTTGAATTTTATTTCAACGTCGGCGGCAATTTTATTGGCGCTGTAATTTTTAACCTTGGCGTAACCTGCGAATTTTTTAATGTTTTCGTGAAGTTTATCGTTGAATGCTTTCGAATTGGTGTTGACATCCAAATAAGTGTCTAACGCGCATAATTCGGACAATAGGTTAATATTAAGTACGTAATTATAGCTTTCAATCATATAGCTGTTAACGGTATTGCCGAGTTCTGTATTTTCATCGGCAGCGGTAGCCGATAAGGATAAAACGGAACACCAGGTGACGAGTATTTTGTTAATGGTTTTCACATCGGGCTCCCGGAGTAGCTAAGTCTTTGAAAACTATAGCCTACGCTGATTGAATTGCCAATGGCGTAGGCGCTAACTTGATTAACGCAAGTAAAACATATAAATCAGTTTATGGATCCAACGGCCATAAGGCGGCAGGGCTAATTTAGTGGAGTTGATGCGCCCACGTTTAAATACGGCCTTAGCTTTGGAAAAGGTTAAGAAGCCTTCGCGTGCGTGATATTGGCCCATTCCTGAGGGCCCAATACCACCAAATGGCAGGTCTTCCTGGGCCACGTGCGTAATAGAATCATTGATACACACTCCACCAGCATGAGTCTCGCGTAACACTTTTTTCTGAAGCTTTTTATCAAACGTCATAAGATAAAGTGCGAGTGGTCTTGGCCTTTTTTGGATTAAGCGAAGGGCATCGTCTATGTTTTCATAACTCATTATGGGGAGTATTGGACCAAAAATTTCTTGTTGGCTGAGATTTAAATGTGAAGGCGGGTCAATCACCAACGTTAGTGGAATTTTACGCTTGCCAGGCTCGAACGTTTCATTAGCAGGGTTTATCTGTATTAAGTTGCAACCGGCGGATTCCGCCTCGGCGATCCAGGCTTGCAGTCGACCGTATTGCGAGCCATTGACAATGGCCGTGTAGTCGGGGTTTTCTGCGATATGTGGATACATCGTCTGAAATTGATTCTCGAGCACTTCAATTAAGCCTGCGACTCTGTCTTTTGGACACAGAACGTAGTCGGGTGCGACACAGGTCTGTCCGGCATTGAGGCATTTACCATAAAGTAACCGTTCGACCGCGATATCCAGTGGTATGTCATCATCGATAATAACCGGTGATTTGCCGCCCAGCTCTAAGGTCACAGGGGTAAGATTATTAGCTGCTGAGCGCATGACATGTTTACCCACTTGAGTGGAGCCGGTGAAGAACAAGTGATCGAAAGGTAAGGCGGAAAACCCTGCAGCAATATCGGCATCGCCTTCTACGATTGCAACTTCGGTGTGATCGAAAACTTCTTCAATCATTTCACGAATGATGCGATTGGTATAGGGGGTAAACTCAGACATTTTTATCATGGCGCGATTACCCGCCGCTAATGCACCAATCAAAGGTCCGAGTGAAAGATAAATGGGATAGTTCCAAGGTACAATAATGCCGACGACTCCCAGTGGTTGGTATTCGACCCAGGCTTTTGCGGGTTGGAACAACCATCCTACGTGACGCTTTTCCGGTTTCATCCAACGACGCATCTTTTTTAATGCGTAATTTAACGACATGACGGTCGGAAGGATATCGGCAAGTAATGAGTCGTCGTTAGAGCGATGTGAAAAATCCGCGCTTAAACTTTTTAATAAACGTTCACGATTTTTCAACAGGCTTTTTTTCAGAGCGCGTAACATTTCTTTGCGCTCTTTGAGACTTGGATAGGGCTGTGCAGTAAAGGCATGCTTTTGCTGTTCAAAAGTATCCTGCATAAACACCCGACTGTCGTTACTGCGAGCCGGTTGCAAATCACTTAATGCGGTATCATCAATCGTAGCTTCGTTTTTTTTGACGGTCATAGGTTCAGTGACTGACATGTTGTTGTTGCTCAAAGTCATGGATTATTGAGTTAATCCTTGGGTTAAACGACACGATTTTTCAGTTGCCCATTCTGAAAGGCTAACACATTTTGTGCAAGTTGGTTGACTAATCTTTGCCGTGCTTCAACACTTGCCCAGCCGATGTGTGGCGTGAGCATCAAGTTTGGAATATCCTTTGCTAACAGTGGGTTATCCGCGGAAGGTGGTTCTACCGACAGCACGTCGAGACCGGCTGCAGCCAGTTGCCCTTTTCGCAGTGCTTGTGCCAGTGCGATTTCGTCGATCAGGCCACCGCGTGCCGTATTGATCAGCACCGCACCGGGTTTGAGTTGCGATAAAAACGATTGATTGACCAGTTTTTCTGTTTCTGATGTTAAGGGACAGTGCAAACTGATGACATCGCATTGAGGTAGCATTTCGTCCAAGCTGATTTTATTAAACGCTTCAGGTCTACCGGGCAATTTTGCAATAAGTATTTTCATCCCTAAGGCGCGAGCGACATCGCTCACGGCTTTTCCAATGGTGCCATAACCGATAATGCCTAAGGTTTTTCCCGACAATTCATGGAATGCCTGTGGTAAAAGGACAAACTGCTTTTGATTGTGCCAGCCCTGTTCTTGTAACGCTTTCTGAAGTTGCGACAGTTTTGAATAAAGCGAAAGCAGCAAACTGTACGTGATTTGCACCACACTGTGGGTGGAATAGTCGCTAACATTGCTAACGGCGATGCCCAACTCTTTAGCGGCGTTCAGATCCACATTGTTGGTACCGGTTGCGGCAATGGCGATGAGTTTGAGCTGCGGTAATTGACTTAACACATCGCGATTGAGCGGCACTTTATTGCTGATAATCACTTCTGCATGTTGGCTACGCGTTAGCACTTGTGGCGGTTGAGTATAAGCGTGAAGCATGAGGGGATCGCAAGCTGTCCGTAAAGCAGAAATATCGATGTCCCAGTGCTGATCGAGCAGCTGCTCACCTTCAAACTGAGGTATCATCGTTGCGGCGTCGAGAAAAACCGTATTCATGGTATTTCAGCCTATTCAATGAAAAAGGAAATTTGCCCCAGAGTACCAAAGTCGGCGTGATAATTTCCGGGAGTTGCTGGTATCATTTTACCCAGTGCACCAGTGATCAGCAGCTGTTCTTTTTCTAACGAATATCCGTTATGTAGCAATGTATTAACAAGCCACAGTAAGGCTTGCCATTGATCACCGAGCGCATCGCTACCCTGTCCGTTGTTGATTGCTTTGCCATTGAGCGTCAGTGTCACCTGTAACGCGTTTAATTCGGCGACGGCGTCGATCGATTTGGCCTTGCCAACAATGAACCCATTAGCGGCGACATTGCCAGCGATAATATCAATGCCCTGTAATTGTTTGAGATTGGCAAAATCAAGATTGGGTAATTCGATCACCGGCAAGACTTCTTTGATCAACGACTTAAGGTGCGACACATCTTTAACCGGTTGGGTGATGGGTTGCCCAAGTCGAAAGCCGATTTCCGTTTCGAGCATTAATTTTCCAAATTCGTTGTGATGAATTTTCGTGCGTTCAGTAAAGTCTCCACTTTGAAACAAAACACCCGTCAGCGATGATTTTACGTTGAACTTTTGTTGCCCGGCGGTGGAGGTTAAGCCGGCTTTATAACCGGCGACGGTGTCATCTTTCTGTCTAAGCTTTACGTAATTGCGCTGTATCTGGTAAGCGGTATGGGCATCAATGTGGGGTTGACTGAGGGATTGTGAAAGAAGCGGGATTGGCTCCTTTTGCTGCCACTGTTTGAATAATTGAATGGCAAAGTCGTCCTCAGCAAAGAGTGTTTGTGTGCCAGCCAGTATAATGAATAGCTGAATAAATAGCGCTAAGAGATGTTTCATGGCGTAAGTGAGTGTTTGCATTAAAGGTTGTGCGAGCATAACCGAAAATGAAGTTTTAACAAAGCCTGCATGCTACTCGTTTAACTGGTAGAATGCCGCCATGAATACGCATCCTATATTACATTTTCTAAACGACGCTCAGCAGCAAGCGGTGACTTCCGATGCGCCGGCGTTGCTGGTATTAGCTGGAGCTGGCTCGGGTAAAACTCGCGTGCTGGTGCACCGCATAGCTTGGTTGATCAGTGAGTGCAATATTTCACCGCACGCGTTAATGGCGGTTACTTTTACCAATAAAGCGGCGCATGAAATGCGCTCACGAATCGAGGACTTGATGGGTCGGCCAGCCAACAGCATGTGGATTGGCACCTTTCATGGGCTGGCACATCGACTGTTGCGTGCACATGCCAAAGATGCCGGATTGGACGATAACTTTCAAATTCTCGATTCCGACGATCAATTGCGCATTGTCAAACGGGTGGTGCGTGAAATGGGGCTGGACGAAGATGAGTGGCAGCCTAAGCAGGCGCAGTGGTTTATCAGTGCGAAAAAGGACGACGGCTTACGACCACAGGACATAGCCCACAACGGTGACCTTTTTACCTCAACCATGACCAGCATTTATTCCCATTATGAGGATGCATGTCGCCAATCTTCCTTGGTGGATTTTGCGGAATTATTGTTACGCGCTTACGAACTATTACGCGATAACGAGCATTTACGAGAACATTATCAGCAACGCTTTCGTCATATTCTGGTCGATGAGTTTCAAGATACCAATGCCATTCAATACAATTGGATAAAACTGATAGCACATCGTCACAATGAAATCACCATTGTGGGAGACGACGATCAGTCGATTTATGGGTGGCGTGGAGCACGTATTGAAAATATTCATCAGTTTCAAAAAGATTACGCGGATTGCGAAACCATTCGCTTGGAGCAAAATTACCGTTCCACATCGACCATTCTCCAAGCCGCCAATGCCGTAATTGCCAACAACAATGATCGACTGGGTAAAAATTTGTGGACGAGTGGTGATCAGGGCGAACCCATTTCATTGTACGCGGCGTTTAATGAACAGGAAGAAGCGCGGTTTATCGCGGCACGCATTCAAGATCACGTTAACCAAGGTAACAATCACAGCGAATGCGCAATCTTATATCGCTCAAACGCACAGTCGCGAGTACTCGAGGAAGCGTTATTACAACGTAATATTCCTTATCGAATTTACGGTGGACTACGATTCTTCGAGCGAGCGGAAATTAAAGACACGTTGGCTTATTGTCGCTTAATAACCAATCGAAATGATGACGCTGCGTTTGAGCGTGTCGTTAATACCCCAACTCGTGGTTTAGGACAAAAATCCATTGAAACAGTGCGTGAAGTGGCTCGAGCCCGACAAATTTCTTTATGGCAAGCCGCCAGTGCGGTTGTTGAAGAAAGTCTGTTGCCCGCTCGTGCGAAAAATGGCTTGATGACGTTTCAAATGTTGGTTCAAAACCTGACGTTTGAAACTCAAGATCTTGAACTTCACCAACAAATTGATTTTGTGATTGAAGCATCCGGTTTGTTGGAAATGTATCTGAGAGAAAAAGGCGAAAAAGGCCTAGCACGCAAAGAAAACTTACAGGAGTTGGTGTCGGCCGCGCGTGAGTTTGATGCCGATGAGTATGGGTATGACGATCCTGATTTTGAAGCCGAAGATGAGGGCATGCCTCCACTGGTTGCTTTTTTGTCTCATGCATCTCTGGAAGCGGGTGATACGCAGGCCGAACAATACGAAGACAGTGTTCAATTAATGACTCTGCACTCCGCGAAAGGACTCGAGTTTCCTATTGTGTTTATGACCGGAATGGAAGAAAAATTGTTTCCGCATCAAATGTCGATGGACGATGCCGATGATCTCGCTGAAGAACGCCGTCTTTGTTATGTGGGTATTACTCGCGCCATGAAAAAGTTGTACTTATTACATGCTGAAAAACGTCGTTTATGGGGTAAAGAAACTTATCCTTCCATTTCTCGTTTTGTGCGTGAAATTCCCCAGCAATTGATCGAAGAAATCCGTTTAAATGCTCAAGTCTCACAGCCCATGTTTAATCGCAGTTCGTTGTTCGACAGTGATGATGGCCCGGAAGGTTTTCAACTAGGACAAATGGTGGAGCACCCAAAGTTTGGGCAAGGGGTTATTTTAAATTTTGAAGGGAGTGGTCCACAGGCTCGGATCCAAATTAATTTTGAGTCGGTTGGGCCGAAAACATTGGTGATGGCTTACGCTAAATTGGAGCCGGTGACTGTTTAAGGGTTTTAAGATGCATTCGAAATTGATGATGAAACGTCTGGTTTCTATGAATATGGTTTTAACCGTATTTTTATTATCGGGCTGTATTTCTATTGAAACACCCAAGCATTTGGTAAGAGATACGGTTGAAGTAGGTAAAGAGGCCTATCGCGGCATTCGAGATTGGATAAACGAAGAGGACGCACAAACCAGTGACCGTCAGTTCCAGCATCAGGTTGTACTGTCTGAGTCCATGACCGAAGAAGAAGGGTCGTTGCAATGTGTAAAAGAGCTGAAAGAGCAGGCACGGGAACAGCTTAATGTGTACAAGCTGGAAATCACGCACCTGGCATTACAATACCCGCACGACTCCGAATCAAAAATGATTCAATGTCAGCTATGGGCTAAATCATAGGTTTGGGTAAGACCTTTTCGTATCACATCCACATCCCAACTGGTAATTTCGTGATTGTGACCAAACGGATCGTTGAAATACAGCGAGCAAGTGACCTGGTGATCGGTGTATCGTGTCAGTAATCCTTGTTGTTCCAAATAGCTTTTCCAGTACAAGAACCCTTCACCGTCCACTTTAAACGCTAGCGCGGAGAGTTTTGGGTATTCGTCTCGTTGAAATATCGCCAGATGAATGGTTTCGGACTCATCTTCTAAAGTAAGTGGGCCTTTGGCGTCGTCCCATATTTTCAGTTTGTCCACTATATGAAACCCGAAATGACGTGTATACCAGTTTACGGCTTCGTTTTTGTCAGTGACGTATAAATGAATGTGATCAATACCCTGAAATTTCGGTCGCATACATGACTCCTTATTTATTGGCCATGAGTGAATTGAAGTATCTAAAAAAAGCTAAATCGTCAGACGGAGTCGCTGGTCGTTTCGATGGGTGTAAAAGGCCGTTAAAACGCGTTTTCAATGAGCTGGTCTCGCTTTTATCTGTGGATTGCATAAAAACCTCGGTCGGTTGAATGTTGATGAGAATCAGTGTAAAACCTCAAGTTAACTTTAGGTCAAGGGGGTTTTATGGAAAATACGAAAAAAAGCTGGAGCGTCGGTAAAGTGGCAGAGCGCTCAGGAGTTTCTGTGGCAACGCTGCACTTTTATGAAAAGGAAGGTTTGATCAGCAGTTGGCGCAATGCGGGCAATCAGCGGCGATATGATCCGGCCGTCTTAAGACGCATTGGTGTTATCAAAACCGCACAACGATTGGGTATATCGCTTAAAGAAATTGCTGAAGAGTTGGCTCGATTGCCGGACAATCGGACACCTACCACCTCCGACTGGAAGCGGTTATCAACACATTGGCGAAAAAGCCTGCAACAGCGTATTACCCAATTGGAACAATTACGTGATTTGCTCGACGGCTGTATAGGCTGCGGGTGCTTGTCTCTCAAGAAATGTAAGTTGCGCAACCCTGATGATGAAGCTTCAAAAATTGGTGATGGTGCGGTTTTTCTAAAATAAATCCAACTGTTTTAGAACACAAAGCTTTCACTATCGTTCCTTTAAGTATCACATCCTTTTCCGTAAATGTGGTGGAATGGATGAACGGTTAAGTTTACGTTTTGGTTATCACCATTTGAGTCGAAGTCATAGGTATTGTTCAAGCCGCTTAAATTGATTGGACGAGAATGTTTAATAGCGTCCATCATTTGACCCCATTGTTGATAAGAAACCACATTTTCCTTTTTATTGGTAACTGCACGTAATGCGGTTGAAAACCTCAAAGAGTCGATTTCACTCTTACCTAACGCTGCCGCAATTAAGTATACCGAGTCATACACAAAACTTGCCGTATAGGTTGTACTGGATATTTCTAATGTGTCTTCAATGCCTTGTATAAACGTTTCGTTTTTACGGTTAAAGTTAGGAACGACCGAAAAAACACAAGCTTGATATTGATCGATATTATGATCGCTTAACGGGACTTGTCTTGCGTGTTCCGCAAACAAAATAGTGGGTAGTTTTGATTGTGTATTATTTTTCCATTGTTGAAAAAACGGATTAATATGCTCAGGGGCAACAGGAAAAAATATTAAATCAATGTTTAAACGTTCCATTTTTTTTATTTCTTCACTGAGATCGTAAAGATCATAATTCACAATCTTGCTAAGCGAATGATCGAACACTACTCGACTTGGCGATTCTATGAGCTTTTGCTTAAGTTCTTTTGCGAGCTCCTCGCCAAAAACATCACGCTGATAAAGAATGGCTATATTTTTAAACTTATTAGCTTCGATAAATGATTTTGCTTGCGCGGTTATTTGTCGGTTGGTAGCCGTGACCCTAAACACTAAGTCATTATCATCTAATTCACTGATTGCATTGGCATTTGAAGCCGGAAGAATCATCGGTAAATTTTTACGTACAGTAACTTGTTTCGCTAAAGTCATTGCATTATCAGAGCTTAATGGGCCGATTAAAGCTTTAATGCTGTATTTTTCTAGCATGTGTCTTGCAACTTTAATGCTATCGTCTGCACGACGATCGTTATCCGCTTTAATGATGATCAGTTGTTTACCAAGTACGCCTCCTTGCTGGTTGATCTCATCTGCGGCTATTTCTGCCGCCGCGTAAAGTTCAACCGATGTACTCTGTTCTCTTGAAAATGGGGCCATGATGCCGATAGCGATTGTTTTTTCGTCCATTTTGAGACGATGGGCTTGCAAAATACCGAGCCCGCGTACCTGACTTACTGGTACCGCAAGTAATTCACGCAAGGACAATTGCATCAACTCGCTGTCAGACGGCTCTGAAGCTGAGCTAAGCAGTAGGCTTAAGAAAAAAATAGGTTTAATGCTAATCATAGTGAATCGTCTTTCTCACCAAATTACCAGCGAATGGTGCTTGTTAACAGTATAGTTCTTTTAACAAATTCCCGTTTAGAAGAACAATAATAAATGTATCTTTATTCGGTGATCGGTGCAAAAAGTTGTGCCCAATCAACATCACTGATTTGTTGTACGGAACTTAAACTGCTTTGATAAAGCCCTTCCGCCAGTTGTTGCTTCTGCAATTGCATTTTCAAAATGCGTTCTTCGACCGTACCTCGAGTGATCAATCGGTACACAAATACGGGTTTATCTTGTCCGATTCGGTAAGCGCGATCGCTGGCTTGATCTTCCGCTGCTGGATTCCACCAAGGATCAAAGTGAATCACCGTATCTGCGGCGGTGAGATTGAGCCCTGTACCACCGGCTTTCAGGCTAATTAAAAATACAGGGTAAGCACCCGATTGAAAGCGATCGACCAATTCACCACGTTTACGAGTTTGACCCGTTAGCATCAAAGTGTCGATGTTTAATTCGCTCAAGTGTTGGTGGATGAGATCCAGCATGCGAGTAAAGGATGAAAAGATCAGAATTTTACGTCCTTCTTCGATCATTTCTGGCAAAACCGTGAGCAACCAATTCAGTTTAGCCGATTGATGGACTTGTTCAGTCGCAGAAAACTTGACTAATTGAGGATGGCAACAAATTTGCCTGAGTCGAAGTAAAGCGTTACTGATCAAAAGTTGATTTTTATTACCCTGTTGATGCAATGCCTTTTGGATCTCTTCCGACATGGATAAACGGACCGCTTCATAAATATCGGCTTGCGTTTGTTCCATCTCAACGAATTGTTCAAATTCAGTCTTAGGAGGTAATTCGTTCGCTACTTTATCTTTGGTTCTGCGCAACATAAATGGCGCTACGCGATCGGCCAAAGCTTGTTGCACTTTATGATCCTGTTGCTTTTCAATAGGATGACGGTAAAGACGATTAAATTGTGCTTCGTTGCCTAAAAAACCGGGCATGAGAAAATGAAACAGACTCCAGAGCTCGCCGAGATGATTTTCCATGGGCGTTCCCGATAACGCGATTCTATGGTCGGCTTTTAATTGATAACAATATTTGGCTAACTGGGTTTTTGAGTTTTTTATTGCTTGAGCTTCATCGAGAACTATGGT
Organism: Pleionea sp. WD8-19; assembly: GCF_055326765.1. Classification (NCBI taxonomy): domain Bacteria; kingdom Pseudomonadati; phylum Pseudomonadota; class Gammaproteobacteria; order Oceanospirillales; family Pleioneaceae; genus Pleionea; species Pleionea sp. WD8-19. Next base: position 24,496 of record NZ_JBUZOU010000014.1, read on the forward strand.
GTGAAACACCAATTTTTTGAGTTGATGAAAATCGCGCTGTAAAACTCCGTAACTGGTAATGACAACATCATGATCCTCAATCGCTTCAACCCACGAATGTCGATCGGAGCCATAAAAAACCAGCGAAGATAAGTCCGGTGCAAAGCGTTGACATTCGTTACGCCAGTTAGCGAGTAGACTGGTGGGTGCTAGAACCAAACAGGGACGATTCAATTGCTGATTGTTTTTGGTGCGTAATAGCAGTGCTATGGTTTGCAATGTTTTACCGAGTCCCATATCGTCGGCCAAAATGCCTCCGAGTTGATGCTTTTGTAAAAACTGAAGCCATCTCAACCCGTCCAATTGATATTCACGCAATTCAGCCCGTAAGTTATGTGGTGCTAGAATATTGGAGTCGGTCGTGTGATGACTGAGTGATTGTGCTTTTTTCAATAGCCATTGATCGCCTTGCCAGAGCAGTGGTTGTTGTGACGAATCGAGCTGTGCGAGTCGATTGAGTTGGCTTTTGGGGAACTTTAAATTTTGAGTATCGGTAAGTGGCTTTCTCTCAAACAATTCGCGTAAAATGGTAAGGATTTGCAGCAGACGATCACTTTCCAGTAACACCTGCTCTCCGGTTTGTAGTTGCAAATTTATCTGGTTCACAGCGTGCAGGTTTTTCCAGTCAATTTGTTTGCTTCGAATGGCTTGTACCAAATCGGGTAAAATATTAACGGACTGACCATTAATTTTAATGCCCAGTTCTAACGCGAACCAATCTTGTTGATCGTAAAGCTCGACGTACCAGTCCTGAATTTTTTGATGATCGAGACGGAAACTGTGATCGAATTCGATACGCCAGTCATGATGAATCAGGCCCCAAAGCCATACTGCGAGTTGACCAAAATCCAAATTGAGATCGCGATCGGCTATGTCAAACTTATTTGCAATAGGGTACTCTTGAGTTGCCGGAATACTGGCAACCGACTGCAGTTGTCGCCAGGCCGTAGCAACTTGTTGTTTTTGCGAGTCATCAAGAAGTTGATGGTGAGTAATAAGCTCCTGACTGGAAAACGACTGATTATTTTCATCGACAAAGTAAAGTTTTCCAGTATCCATAAATAGCGGTTTTTCACTGCGCCAGGGAAAAATAAACTGATGCGATTCCAATTTTAGCCATGGGATTAATTTTCCTTGTACCGAGTGAATAGGTTGCGCCTCGAGATGTTCGATGGCTCGATTATTTGAAACATCAAAATAAAAATCATTCACAATTTTATTTGAATTTGTGGTAGGCGCCGATTGCTGCTGGCGTTTTATCGGCGGTCGTGAACTGGCTTTCCAAAAACACCGGCGACTGGCGAGAATTTGACGAACCAGTTCTTTGCAATGAGCATCGCTTTCCGATTTTATTCGTATCAAGTGATCTTGTTGATGCACAGAACCTACGGCTGTCGCTTTTTGTATTAAGTGCAATATGGATTGATCGAGCAAAGAGATAAATTTAGGGAGCTTTAAAAAGTTTAATTCATCGACTTTTAACTTATCTTTCATCAGGTATTTTTTATCCTGAGTTAGATACCCTTTATAAAGTGAGAAATAAAATCCCTCATCATCGAGTTTTAACAGGTAAAGTAATCGATGTCTTGCCATATTGGGGTAAGGGTCGACGCTTTGTTGTTGCAGCCACTGCAGTCCGTTTTGCCACAATGAAGCGTTATCGCTAAAGTCTTTTACGCCATAGATGATTTGATGCAGTCGATGTTTCGACTCTATCGCCAGTGCCGCCATGTGAATACAAGGGCTCGCTTTCATGCACTGGCAATGATTGCCATCTTCGGTAAGTGGCCAGCTGATTTCGGTCTTAATTTTTTTATCGCCGATTAAAAATTCCGCTTCGATCCAGTGTGTTGAACTTTCATGGTGCCAATACAAGATCTGGCTTTGCATTAATATTCGCAAAGCGTCAAATAACCGCTTTTCGCCAAAGAGATTTGAGAGTTGATCTGTTGGACCTTTATATGCCAGTGGCCGGATCAGCATGAAAGAACGTATTCTCTGATAAAAAATTAAGTTAAGCTGACCATGCTATCAAATTTGAAGATAAAGTATTAAGGAAAAATTGTGATAGCCTTGGAGCTTTTCCATACCGGCTTTATCGGTGTGTCTTGCATCTCCGTGCACGAACGGGAATAATCCCTACCCAATAAAATTAAGATTAAGGGGAAAAGGTATGAAACGTCGTGCTTTTGTTGGGGCCATGGGAGTTGGCGCAGCCGCAACCTTGGCTGGATGCCAGTCTCAAACGCAAGAGTGCTCTGAAAGTACTCAATCAAAATCCGGCAAAGCCATCGAGTGGACCATGATCACGACCTGGCCGAAAAACTTTCAAGGGTTGGGTGAAGGGGCTGAATATCTTGCGCATAAAATAAATGAACTCAGTGGTGGCCGATTAAATGTGACTGTGATGGGTGCCAATGACCTGGTGCCGGCCATGCAGGTGTTTGATACGGTCGCATCGGGTACTGTTCAAATGGGCCATGGTGCGTCTTATTATTGGAAAGGTAAATTACCGGCTTCTCCCATTTTTTCCGCGGTTCCTTTTGGGTTAAATGCGCAAGAAATGAACGGTTGGTTATTTAAAGGCGGTGGTCTTGAACTCTGGCAGGAACTTTATCAACCGCTGGGATTATTGCCAATGCCTGCGGGTAATACTGGCGTACAAATGGCGGGTTGGTTTAATAAAGAAATCCACTCACTCAAAGATATTCAAGGATTGAAAATGCGCATTCCTGGTCTTGGGGGGGAGGTTTTTAAACGTGCGGGTGGTACACCAGAGTTAATTCCTGGTGCTGAACTGTTTTCTGCGTTAGAACGTGGTCGTATCGATGCAACGGAGTGGGTTGGACCCTATAATGATTTGGCTTTTGGATTACATAAAGCGGCAAAATTTTATTATTACCCAGGTTGGCATGAGCCCGGCACGACGTTAGAAGCCATTATTAATTTGGATGCCTATAATGCCTTACCATCCGATTTACAAGCCATTGTAAAGTCGGCTTGCATTATGGCTAACTCCGATATGCTAGCCGACTTTACTGAAAAAAATAATGCTGCTCTAAAAACACTGATCAATGATCACAATGTCGTAATGAAACGACTTCCCGATGATGTATTAAAGCGCTTTGAAGAAATTTCACAACAAGTCGTTGAAGAGCTTGCTGAAAGTGATGCGTTTGCCCGTAAAGTATACGAGTCTTACAAGCAATATAAATCGCAGGTTTATAATTGGCATAAAGTATCCGAACAAGCGTTTTACGCGTTACGTTAAAAAATCGCTATGCAATACAGAACATTTGGAAACACAGACCTCACTTTATCTCAGATTGGATTTGGCGGCTGGGCGATAGGCGGACAAAGTTTTGGTAAAGTTTCGCGTCACGATGCTTTGGCAGCCTTAACGCAAGCAGAAGATCTGGGCTGCAACTTTATCGATACCGCTCCTGTGTATGGTGAATCGGAATCGATCATCGGTGAGTTTTTACGAGGTCGCCGCGATAAGTGGGTGTTGGCCAGCAAATACTCCAGCGTTAAGCACTCTCTTGAAGATACATTGAACTTGCAACTGCAACGGCTCAATACGGATTATATCGATTTTTACCAAATTCACTGGGCTTCCAATGATATCGCACTTTACGAAAAACTGTATCGATTAAAAGAGCAAGGTAAAGTGCGCTATATAGGTGTTTCGTTGGCCAATATTACCGATATTGACTATGTCATCGATAAAACAGCAATTGATGGTTTTCAAGTTCCTTTCAGTTTGCTCGATCCTTTTCCTTTATTACAAAAGCTCGATAAAATTCAAAAACATAATATCGGCGTGATTGTGCGATCTTGCTTACATTTTGGCTTTTTAACGGGTAAGTATTCTGCGGATGCAAAGTTTTCGGACCCGAATGATCAGCGAAGTCGTTGGACTCAATTACAGATCGAAAACGCGGCCAAAAAAGCGCAAACTTTTTCTTTTTTGGAAAATGCAGAAAGAACTTTACTAGACGCGGCTATAGCCTACCCACTCGCATTTGAACAAGTTTCTAGCGTTATCTTGAGTCACAAAAATCAGCGACAAGCCAATCAAAACTTTAGTATTCAACCGGTTTTGAGTGAGGTTGATTTAAAGCAAATTGAGCAAGTTCAGAAACAAATGGGGTTGCGACGCTTTCCTATGCGAGAGCAAATGAAATACTGGTTGTCTCGAATTAAGCAAAAATTAAGGTAGTGTGAAAGGAAATAATCCATTTTTACTGGAATGGCATTTTTACCACTTATTTTGTTAATTATTACCTTACTTTTCAGTCAATGCACACGTACTTGACACTTTATAATTTAAAATAACTGATTATTACTTTTTAAGGAGTAAATCGAATGAAAGGTTTAAAATGGCTTGTAAGTGGACTCGTTTTAATTTCATCTGTATTAGAAGCTAAACAAGGTGAAATGTATATTGGACCGGAAGTCGGTCGTGAAAATTTTTATATCAAAGAAAGTTACTCGATTGCTGAAGGTAAAGACCAGGCGGATAATGTGAGCTTGGGCGTAAAGGTTGGTTTTCGTTGGTACGAAAACTTTCTAGTCGAAGCGGTGTACAGTTCCTCGACTAATGAAGGCATATTTAACTTCGATGGCGATTATGACCTTGATCAGCTAAAAGTATCTGCAGGTTATTCTTTTAGTATTTCAGACACGGTTCGTTTTACCCCCGTTGTTGGTTATAGTGATTGGGCTTTCGAAGCGCATGAAGGTCAGCTATTAAATCCAGGTGATGAGGAAATAAAGCGTCGAGAAGGCGGCGATTGGCTTTATCAGTTGAATCTGGAATTCGAGTTGAGTCAACTGGTGCTCCTTAACTTTTCTTACTCCGATAACGATTACGACTTTGGAAATGTTGAGTCTTTAATGGTAGGCGTTAAATTTGAATTTTAATATAAAGCTCAGTGAATGGAGTGAAAAGTATAAACACGCTCTATTCACCGTAAATGTGTTAAAGATATTATGTTGCACCAGAGTAAATATACTTGGAGATTGTACATGAAGCTAATAAAAAGCCTACTAGCAGTATCACTCATTACTTATCTGAGTGGTTGTAAGCTTTATACGCCACATAAAGTCATCCCAGTGAGTAAACGTTTTGAACAACAATCCAACGTCTATTTACTCGAAAAACCTACGTTTACCGTGACCGGCTCTGAGTACGAAAGAAACATAGGAAAATATCGAATTGAAAATGTGAATACTTCTTTTCAAACCAATACCGATGAGTTTCAGGTGACCTTAGACGACCTGCTGAATAATGGCACTTTTACGGAACATCAGTTTCATGAAATTCATTTAGGTATATGGAATAACTTTGAATTAGCGCAATCGATGTCGTTTGATTTTTCATTGAGTGATAAGACTTTATGGCAAGCTCAGTGCAGCTATTTTATTATGGCGCAAAAAAGAGAAAGTATGTCTTCATTAGATAGAGAGTCACGCTTCATCTATGGAAAGTATGAGTGCTTGTATGACAATGACAATGAAAAATTATTTCTCACCTCAGAAGGTAATCGTTTTAACCAGTGGCGTGTTGATTTTACAGGCGACACTCACCATATCTCTATTATTCCGACCACTCGAATGGGATCAGAACTTATTACCGATTCAGGCGAGCGTTACTTGAAGAAAGAGAAATCACACCCTGACAATAAAGCAACCGGATATTATTTTAAATTGAACGATAAAATTGTAGCGGCTGTTGCAACTCATGGGTACAAGTCTAACTTATGGATTCATAGAGAAGTGCCTGAAAAAGAGAGCCAATTAATTACCACCATCGCTTACAGTTTATTGCTTATGGAATGGGAAGCGAATTACGATGAAGGTGAATCGAATTATGCCGTCCTTGAGTCGTTAATTGAAAAACAGGGATTCAGGAAAGTTAACCAAGAATAACGCAGATCGTGAGCCAATAGGGATTTCTATAGGCTCACTGCGGCGCTGAGCTACTCTTTCAATTGCTGTGGTAGCCAAGTTGCCAGTTCTGGAAACACGCCTAACAAAATTAAAATGCCAATTTGAATAGCGATATAGGGTAATATTCCTCGATAAATTTGACTGGTGGCCACGCTTTGTGGCGCTACACCACGCAAATAAAACAAAGCAAAACCAAAAGGTGGTGTTAAAAAGGAGGTTTGCAAGTTAATAGCGATCAATATGCCCAGCCAAATCGGATCGACGCCCATTTGCAGCAGTATAGGTGCGACAATGGGCACCACAACATAGATGATTTCAATAAAGTCGAGAATAAATCCAAGTAAGAACATGATTAACATCACGACGATCAATGCACCAACCACACCGCCAGGCATTTGGCTCAGGAAATTTTGGACTTGGTGATCGCCTCCCAATGTCCGAAACACCAACGAAAAAATAGAAGCACCGACCAGAATCATAAAGACCATCGATGCTGTTCGGGTGGTGGAGAGCATGACTTCTTTAAGCTTTTCCCAATTGAACTGACGCTGAATAATCGCGAGCAGCATGGCTCCCGCAGCGCCAATACCTGCCGCTTCTGTTGGTGTTGCTTTACCCGTAAGGATTGAACCTAATACCAAAAAGATTAAAATCAGTGGAAGAAATAAACTGACGACCAGTTCATCGAAAGAAATGCTTTCTTTATGTTGCACCTTGGGTGCTATGGAAGGATTGATCCAAGCTCGTATTAACACGTAGATCATATAGGACATAACCAACAATAAGCCGGGAATTAAGGCGCCAATGAAAAGGTCTCCTACGTTTACCGGTTCACCACCATAAGAGCTCCGATAGGCCGATGAGATCGCTTCGCCGAGCAAAATCAGAACGATGGACGGTGGTATGATTTGGCCTAAAGTACCAGAAGCACAAATGGTTCCCGTTGCTAATGCTGGGTTGTATCCTCGTTTAAGCATTACTGGCAAGGATAACATCCCCATGGTGACCACTGTTGCTCCTACAATGCCGGTACTGGCAGCGAGCAGCATGCCTACAAGGATCACCGAAAGCGCGAGACCTCCGCGAATGCCACCAAACATCCGTGACATTGAATCGAGTAAATTTTCGGCTATTTTTGCGCGCTCTAGCATAACGCCCATAAATACAAACAGTGGTACGGCGACCAATACCTGGTTGTTCATAATGCCGAAAGTGCGATCAAAGGTCGCATTGAGTAGCAGTGGGTTAATCCAGTCGAATGCGACACCAAGCCCAGCAAACAGTAAGGCACAGCCCGCAAGAGAAAAGGCTACCGGGTATCCTGCCATCAACGACAAGCACACCAAGGCAAACATAATAAAGGGTAACCATTCCATCAGGCTTGCACCTCCGTTTTATTGCTACGCCATTTTTCGGCGTTTAACATCAGTTGATGCAGGCCTTCGATAATCAAAAGAGCTGGCATGATAATCACCAACGACTTCAGCAGAAAAACACCAGGCAACCCCCCGGCTTCTGGAGACGCTTCCTGCAGTTTCCAACTGAGCGACACGTACCGCCAGCTGCTGATCAAAATAAACACAGAGACCGGAATTAAAAATAACAGTGTGCCGGTTATATCGATCAACGCTTGCGTGCGCTTGGAAAAACGATGATAAAAAATATCAACTCGAACGTGCTCGTTCGATTGCAACGTGTAAGCTGCGCCTAGCATAAACACGGCGGCATGCATCCAAGTGACGGATTCTTGAAGCGCAATAAAGTTAATATTAAACAAGTTGAAGTTGCTCATTATGGAACTGGCGAACATGCCCAGTACCATCAGTAAGGTCAAAAAAGAGACGCCGCGGCCGCTGTAAGAGCCAACGGCCGACAGAAAGCATTTTGTACGGTTCCACATGGTGGTTGGATCCCTGAAATTCGTTTATAAACAAAGTTATCCACAAGGCTGTATTTGGCCCGAGTTTTTGCGAAATTGTGAATGTATATGTGGATAAGTTTATATCTTTTTGTTTTTTAAGTACTTTTTTTATTTTGCGAGGTCGCTTACTTTACCGGATTTTTACGAATTTGTGAATTGTCATATTGTCAGAGCATTTACGATTAAAGTTATTCACAAATGATAAAATTATTTAAATCTTTTAAAAATAACAAGTTATGACACTTTGTTTACAGTTTACATGAATATATAAAGCTAACTTACTATATCTCGTAATTATATATTTACCAGTCATTGTTCATTATGAACGATCTTTCCTTTTTTCGTAAAACAGAATGTCAGATGGTCCTAATACTCGCAACCTGAAAAAGAATCGGTAAAATGTGCCCTCAAACTACAATTGCACTCTCTCCGCCAACGCCTTAGCCGTTTGACGGTTCGATAGAACAGGAATTATTTGATGCCTTCTGATAACCCAGTGATCCTCGTGGATGGCTCCTCTTATTTGTTCCGGGCTTACCATGTCCCTCAATTGCAGCGCATGTCCAATTCTGAGGGCATGATGACCGGCGCTATTTTTGGCGTGATCAATATGATCAAGAGCTTGATGAAAAGCTACCCGAACTCGAAAGTCATTGTGGTATTTGATGCTAAAGGCAAAACGTTTCGTAATGATCTTTATCCTGAATATAAAGCCAATCGCCCGCCTATGCCCGATGAATTGCGACTGCAAATTGAGCCGATCCATAACATCATTCGTGCGATGGGGTTACCGCTTTTATGTATAGAAGGGGTTGAGGCGGACGATGTCATTGGCACACTCGCGCATCAGGCTACAACTCAAAAACAGGAAGTGGTCATTTCGACTGGCGATAAAGACATGGCGCAGTTGGTGAATGAGCACGTTACGTTAATCAATACCATGGACAAAAATAATCCGATTACTGATGTGGAACGCGTCGTTGAAAAGTTTGGCGTCAGGCCCGAACAAGTGATTGATTACTTGGCGCTGATGGGTGACAAGGTAGACAACATTCCTGGTGTTGAAAAATGTGGCCCGAAAACCGCTGCAAAATGGTTAAACGAATACAATACGTTGGAAGGTGTGATCGCCAATGCCGACAATGTGAAAGGTAAAGTCGGTGAGAATTTGCGTAATGCCTTAACTCAACTGCCACTTTCCAAAGATTTGGCTACCATCCGACTGGATATCCGTCTGGATCAGGATCTCGACAACATTACGATGCAGGCAGAAGATCACGACGGTTTAGTTGAGCTCTATAAAACTTATGAGTTTAAAACTTGGCTTCGAGACGCTATGGCCCATTCAGCGAATGAAACGCCAATAAGTGAAAGCGAATCGAACACCCAAAATGCAGAGCGACAGTACCATACTCTTTTGACTAAAGCCGATTTTGCCAAGTGGAAAGAAAAGCTAGAACAAGCCACGTTATTGGCTTTTGATACCGAAACCACCAGTCTCGATTATATGACTGCAGAACTGGTAGGCATGTCTTTCGCTGTAAAGTCAGGAGAGGCCGCTTACCTTCCTTTGACCCACGATTATTTAGATGCGCCAGAACAGCTGGAGTTGCAATGGGTGTTGGCGGAACTTAAGCCGATTTTAGAATCGAGCACCATTAAAAAAGTCGGGCAAAATTTGAAATACGATGCCAGTGTACTCGCGCGATATGGGATTGAAATGAAAGGCATTGCCTTTGACACCATGCTGGAATCTTACATCTACAACAGTGTGGCAACGCGCCATGATATGGATTCATTAGCATTAAAATACTTGGGTGTTGATACCATTCATTTTGAAGACATTGCCGGTAAGGGAGCTAAACAAATCACCTTTAATAAAGTCGAGATTGAAAAAGCGACTGAATACGCTGCAGAAGATGCCGATATTACGCTGCAATTGCATGAAAAACTATGGCCTTTATTAGCAAAAGAGGAAGGACCCAAAGGAGTGTTCGAACATATTGAAATACCGTTATTAAGCGTGTTATCAAAAATTGAGCGTACCGGAGTATTGATTGATGCACAGCTGTTACGAGAGAAAAGTCAACAGTTTGCTGCGCGCATGTTAGAGCTTGAAAAAAAAGCTTATGACATTGCGGGCGAAGAATTTAATTTGGGTTCGCCTAAACAGTTACAGCGCATTTTATTTGAAAAACTGGAGCTGCCAGTGATTAAGCGCACACCCAAAAAACAACCGTCTACGGCCGAAGAAGTGTTGCAGGAATTAGCACTCGACTATCCGTTACCGAAAGTGATCATGGAATATCGCGGACTCTCAAAACTAAAGTCGACTTATACCGATAAGTTGCCAGAAATGATCAACCAACAAACAAAACGCGTGCATACTTCTTATCATCAGGCGGTTGCCGCAACCGGACGTCTGTCGTCGACCGATCCAAATTTGCAGAATATTCCGATTAAAAGCGAAGAGGGGCGCAGTATTCGCCAGGCGTTTATTGCGCCAAAAGGCTATAAAATTATTGCGGCGGACTATTCGCAAATTGAATTGCGTATCATGGCGCACTTGTCACAGGATGACGGTTTGCTCGACGCGTTTGCACACAACAAGGACGTCCATCGTGCGACTGCGGCTGAAGTGTTTGGTGTGTCTCTTGAAGCTGTGAATAGTGAACAAAGGCGTCGTGCAAAAGCGATCAATTTTGGGCTTATTTATGGAATGTCAGCATTTGGCTTGGCAAAGCAAATAGGCGTTGGGCGTGAAGAGGCTCAGCATTATATCGATACTTATTTTGCTCGCTATCCAGGTGTCGAAGCCTACATGAATGACACTCGTTTGTTAGCGGCGGAAAAAGGTTACGTAGAAACGCTTTACGGCCGCAGGCTTTACTTACCAGAAATCAACTCCAGTAACGGTATGCGTCGCAAAGCGGCAGAGCGAACCGCTATCAATGCACCGATGCAGGGGAGTGCTGCCGATATCATTAAACTGGCCATGTTATCCATTGATAATTGGATTAATGAAGCAAAGCCCGATTGCAGAATGATCATGCAGGTACATGATGAGCTGGTATTTGAAGTGTCAGAAAGTGCGGTGGATACCGTTTCAAACACCATTATTGAGTTGATGCAAAATGCCACTGAACTCAGTGTTCCTCTGTTGGTAGAGGCCGGCATTGGGGAGAACTGGGACGAGGCGCATTAGTTGATATCTCATTGGAGAATAAATAAATGACTGGTCATACTGCAATTGACTAAGACACATTTTTTTACATCTGTGCATACCAAATTTTTGAAACCTTTTTGCCCGTTGTTCGTCTTAATACACAGATGCCAATGACGGCGTCTTCCCGCGACACCCTCCTTCTTGCGGGATATTGGATTCGGTTTCCCCAAGCCGAATTCGTATTGCCTCCAACGTGCTAGCGTGTGGGGGCTTTCTTTTTATGGGCCAAGCATAAATTATCGTTTTCTCTAACGGTTTACATCGCAACAAAACCGGGCAAAGCTTTTACGCGTTTTAACCAATGACAAATTTGAGGAAATGGGCTTAAGTTAAACCCACCGTCGCTCGCCGCGTGTGTGTACGCGAACAAGGCGATATCCGCAATACTGGCCTGATTGGAACCAAACCAATTCTGACTTTCAAGGTGTTGCTCCATTACCGACAATGCCTGTTCACCTTTTTTAAGCAAGGTTTCAAGTTCACTGTTTCGCGGATGATCAATCGGTAGAAATTTTTTGATAAATCGTGCCACAGCAATTGCAGGCTCATGGGTGTATTGTTCGAAGAACATCCATTGCAGCACTCGCGCTTGCGCTATTTTACTTTGCGGAAAAAATTCGCTGTCACGAGCCAGATAAAAAAGCCCTGCGTTGGATTCTGGCAAGCAGGTACCATCTTCTAATTCTAATACGGGAACTTTTCCGTTTTTATTTTTCGCTAAAAACTCAGGTGTGTGCGATGCGCCCGACAATATATCAACTTCTTCCCAGTGATAATTGAGCTTGAGCAGTTCAGCCATGAGCTTTAATTTGTAGCAGTTTCCGGATTGTGCCATTCCGTAAATGGTTATCATGGGATGCCTTTTTAAAATTTCAGTGATTCGATGTGAAACACGTGCGCTAATAATATCAGTGCAGACATGGTAATAAACGAGGCGAACATATAGGCGATGAAAAGTAAAAGCGAACGCCATAATGCTTGCCAAAAACTTAATTGAAACAGTTTTAGCGTTGTCCAAGTTAGATAAATGGGTGCGATTATAAAACGGGTGTACTCAAATTTAACTGGAAGAATCACCGCGATAAGTGAAAGTAATATCGTAAACAATAAATAGCCACTCCAGCAGTAGCACAATATGACATAGCTCTGCGCCCAGTTTATTTGAAATTTTCTAAAGATGACTTGAAACGCGAAAGCGGTGAGCGCCAAAAATACAAACATTAAATAGTTAATTAAAACAATGATTGATTTAGCGATATCTTTTTTTCCGGCGAAAGTTACGTTGATATCCAGAGAAATGATAACAAATGCATAAATTGCAGCGACAAAAAATAGAAATTTAAAAGGATTGGTGTAAATTACTCTTTTGCCATCGAGATAATCGCGGATCATTTGTCCGGGACGTGTTAGCAAATCGCGAATGACGCGCACAAATCGAAAATCCAACTCGCTGGTTTTACTGAAAAACTCACCGAGTACCGGTCGAACAGCAATCTCTTGTTCTGCCTTCTGCCCGCAAAAAGAACAGATGGGGCCATTGAGTGGTTGATTGCAGTTCAAGCATTGTTTGATATCAGGCATATTATTTGTACTGTGCTGTGGCCTAGCCTCAGTATAGTGGATAGCCCATATCGCAACAATCAGCTTTGCAATCTGTTGATGGATGATTAGTATTAACTGTACTTAGGCCCAAGTTAATTCAGGAGTAATCAAGTTATGAAAGTTGCGGTGATATTATCGGGTTGTGGAGTATTTGATGGGGCAGAAATTCATGAAAGCGTGCTGACCCTTTGGGCACTGGAACAACAAGGCGCTGAATACCAGTGTTTTGCACCCGACATGGAACAGGCCCATGTGATTAATCATTTAACCGGTGAAGAAATGCCGGAAAAGCGCAATGTGCTGGTTGAGGCAGCACGTATCGCGCGGGGTAAAATTAAAGATATAAAGCAAGCCGATGTGAACCAATTTGACGCATTGATTTTACCGGGGGGTTTTGGTGCGGCAAAAAATCTTTGTGATTTCGCGTTTAAAGGCAGTGAGTGCAGTGTTAATCCCGATGTTTTACATTTTTGTCAAGCGATGGCAGAAGCTCGAAAACCGGTTGGCTTTATTTGTATTGCTCCGGCGATGATCCCTCATGTGTATGGCAAAGGTACCAAGCTGACGATAGGAACCGATGAGGAAACCGCAAAAACGATTGAAACTATGGGCGGTGAGCATGTGGCTTGCCCGGTCAATCAATTTGTGGTGGATGAAGAGCGAAAGGTTGTTTCAACCCCGGCTTATATGTTGGCTGGTAATGTTTCTGAAGCGGCCAGTGGTATTACCAAGTTGGTGACAGAAGTGGTGCGATTGGCAAAAGCTTAACCGTTGGTATTTTTAATTTATCGCGTCTTTAGTATAAGCTTCAGGCGCGATTTCTAAACACCTTTCAATTTCCGAAAAACAAGTAATGCGCTGATCACTATAATTGGCAACAAACTCACCAATAACACACCTTGCCATTGAAACTGAAATAATAACCAACCGGAACTGAGTGCTGCTAATGCTTGTGTTCCAAATACACTAAAATCATTAAAAGCTTGAACTTTAAATTTTTCGGCACTGCGATAGGTGGTGGGCAACAAGGCGGTTCCGGCGACAAACAAAAAATTCCAGCCGATTCCAAGCAGTACCAACGCAGTCCAGAAAGCGACAAAGGTTTGAGATCCGTAAGCGATCATTAGGCATAAAATAAACGCCAATAATCCCAAAAACATCACGCGATAATAGCCGTATCGATTCACCAGTTTTCCTGAAAAAAATGAGGGTAAGTACATGGCCGCAACATGAGATTGTATTACCCATTTGGTTTCTTCCAGTGAATGATGAAAGTGGTTGTGCATGCTCAATGGCGTCGCGGTCATTAGAAAGCTCATAACACCATAACCAACCGCTGCCGCTGCTACGGCAACAACTAATTCGGGTTGTTTTAAAATCAAACTTAAAGGTCGACCTTGTAAATGGGCGTCGGCAGCCTGCAGTGTAGAGTTTTGAGTAAAACTCAGGAGCAACAATCCCAAAACATAAACCAGTGTGAGAAGTAAAAATGAACCGGCATAGTCTTGCGGTAAAAGATGCTTTCCCAATAAGGAAAGTTCAGGTCCAATAAACGCGGCCAATATGCCACCGAGTAAAATGGTGGATGCGGTTTTGGCTACTGAATCCGGAGAGACTAACTCGATCGCAGCAAAGCGGTATTGTTGAACCGCCGCAACGGATGAGCCGATACCGGTCGCGGCCAGACAAAATAGGGTGAAACTTTGTAAGGATAGGCTGTAACTGGCAAGCAAAGCAGAAGCAACGCCTAATAGTGCGTAGCCTAAAAAGACTTTTTTACGGCCGAACAGACTCATCAACCAAGAGGTTGGTAAAGTATTGGCGGCTAGACCAACGATTCCGAGCGCCACAGGGAGAGTTGCGAAAGACGGATCCGGTGCGATGTCACTGCCGATTATGCCGGCAATTAAAACCAGCATGGAAGTGCCTGAGAGCATGAGTGCGTAGCAGAGAGTAAACAGCCAGACTTGTGACGGAAGTTTTTCAGACAATGAATCTTGTTCCATTAACCGCAGAAAGGCATGCAAGGTAACTGGAAAGGCCACGAAAGGCAAAATTTTGCGGTTAAATTTGACCTTGTCGCTGACAACTGGTTTGATCGAGCACTTTAACAATAAAATCAAATTGGTGATTCATTTATGAGCCAACCGTCCAAAGGACTCGATCCCAAAGCCTATCGGCCGCTTAAGCCGGGCGAAACCTATCAGCCGTATATTCCAGCACAGGAGACTCTCGCCGAGTTTACATTTAAATCACTGGGTTTAGGTATTTTATTTGGCATTATCTTCGGAGCTGCTAATGCCTATTTGGGCCTTAGAGCTGGATTGACGATCAGTACATCCATTCCGGTGGCCGTTATGAGTGTCGCTGTATTTCGATTGCTCGCTAAAGGGGGCATTAAAAGTACCATTCTCGAAACGAATATTGCTCAAACCACTGGCTCGGCGTCTAGTTCGGTTGCCAGCGGCGTCATTTTTACCCTTCCTGCACTCTTTATGTGGGGGGTTGCACCCGATTTGCTACAAATGACGATTCTCGCCATGAGCGGTGGTTTGCTTGGCATACTGTTTATGATCCCACTGCGTAAATATTTGATCGAAAAAGAACATGGCAATTTGCCTTATCCAGAAGGAACCGCTTGTGCAGAGGTTTTGGTGGCGAACGAAGCCGGAGGCAATCGCGCCAAGTTTATCTTCCTGGGTATTGGCGTTGCTGCTTTGTTTAAAACGTTAACGTCTTGGATAAAAGTCATTCCCGATCATGTTTCTTTTAACATTCCGTTTGTTAAAAAAGCGTCGGTGGGTGTTGATCTTTCGGCTGCGTTATTCGGTGTCGGTTACATTTTAGGACCTCGTATTGCGCTGATTATGGTGGGCGGAGGACTTTTGTCGTCGCTGATCATTATTCCTTCGATCGCATACTGGGGTGACGCTCGGACCATTCCCCTTTTTCCGGAAACGATTAATCTGATCAAAGATATGTCGGCCAGTCAAATCTGGACTCGTTATGTTCGTTATATTGGCGCTGGCGCGGTGGCAACGGCGGGTATCATCACTTTAATCCGCAGCATTCCGGTGATGTTAGAAAGTTTTAAAGTGGGTGCTAAGCAATTAGAACAACGTTCTCATGAACACCAATCGGGCGCGGTGCCAAGAACCAGCCGCGATTTACCACTGAAAGCTGTGGGCGTTGGTGTACTTGCTGTGGTATTGGTTTTGACAATAACCCCCAATGCCTTTGGCGCAGTAGGGGGCATTGATACCCGGTTAGTGGCTGCTGTTTGTGTCGCAATCTTTTCATTTTTCTTTGTTACTGTGGCGTCTCGAATTGTCGGGCTGGTGGGAGTGACGTCAAACCCAACCAGTGGAATGACAATCGCGGCACTGTTGGGTACGGCGACTTTATTTTTGGCAATGGGATGGACTGACAGCAGTGGAAAAGCAGCTACGCTGATTGTCGGTTGTGTGGTTGCCATTGCGGCGTCGATTTCTGGCGATACGTCACAAGATCTTAAAAGTGGTTTCCTACTCGGTGCAACGCCGCGTAATCAACAAGCGGCAGAGTTAATCGGCGTTCTCACGTCGGCTACTTTTGTTTGTTTGGCTGTTTTGCTGTTAGCCGAAACGTTTGGTTTTGGCAGTAAAGAGTTACCGGCACCACAAGCGACATTGATGAAGTTGGTGATTGATGGTGTCTTGGACCAAAACCTGCCTTGGACTTTGGTTGCCATTGGTGCGGGTATCGCAATTGTTTGCGAACTGTTTAAAGTGCCATCTTTACCTTTCGCCGTAGGCGTGTATTTGCCGGTATCGACAATGACACCCATTTTTATCGGCGGCATGATCCGACATTACTTTGAGAAACGCACTAAAAACCAAGAGAAATTGGAAGCTCGACGCGAAAAAGGTGTGCTGTTAGGGTCGGGCTTTGTAGGAGGCGAGGGTTTACTGGGTGTTGGGATCGCTGCGGTAGCTTTTATCCAATCGCAAAAGCCTGCAGGTATCGGTACTGGATGGGCTGGCAGTGATTGGTTTGCGATGGTTGCAGGTGCTGTTGCTTTCACTTTGCTGGTGGTTTGGTTTTTCCGATCGATCAAACGGGCAGAAGTGGAGTAACCTGTAGCATAAGCTTCGACCCTTTCAGGTCGAAGCTTATCAATAAGTAAAACAATCGAAATTCGGGATACGAACTTTCTCTGTTTTAAATGGGTAAATATTTTTTTACCTATTGAGTGTTTTATTCCGAGTTGGAGTTACAATAGCGTTTTATTTAAGAAGGATCCTTTTATGGCTATTATCTCGCAAGTCGCTTTATTTCGTTCCAGGCCATTGCAAATAATAATGGCGCTGACCACCGTTATACTTACGATTTTATTGTTTTTTGGAAAACCCGATTACTACCAGAGTCGCAGTATTAAACAACTCTGGGAATCCGGACACTTTGTTCTGTTTTTCTTATTAACTTTATTATTACTTATGATCCCTAAACTCTACCGCGATAATCGGCCTCGTTGGTGGTTGATTCTTTTGATCGGTGTTGTGTTGGGTTTTGCAACCGAAGCGATACAGCTGTTGGTTGGACGAAATTTTGAGTGGAAAGATTTGCTGAATGATGGCCTGGGTATTTTGGCCATGTGTTGTGTGTACTGGTTGTTTGTTAGCAACAATAAAGTGATTAAAGTTGTTGCTTTGTTCATCGCCCTATGTTTATTCGTTGTAGGTATGCGTGATCTGATTTACTCGCTGATTGATGATTACGATATTGAATCATACCCCTATATTTTGTCAGACTTCGAATCACCCTATCAGTTATCACGCTGGGACTTTAATTCAGCGGAATTGAGCTTAAGCTCAGAATTTCTAGTCGATGGTAATTGGGGAATGAAAGTTCAATTTTTTCCTCACCAATATCCGGATATTACCTTAACAGAATTTCAACACAACTGGAGTCTTTTTAATTACGTTGAGCTTACCCTGTATAATCCGCAAAGTTTTGCATTACCCTTTGTCTTTAAAATTTATGATCGCGCACATCCCGATAGCGACTACGCGTTCAGTGACCGTTTTAATCGTGAAATTGAAATGAAGCCGGGAGTTAATAAAATTAGAGTGGCTTTAAAAGACATACAAAACACGCCAGTAAATCGAAAAATGGACATGCAACAAGTCTTATCGATGAGCTTGTTTATGATCGACTTACAACAGCCCATTACGTTTTACATTGATGGCGTGCAGTTGGTGAAGTAATGTTGAGTTCCACGAAGCGTTTATTTATTTTGCGATGTTAACTGTTGCTCCAAATCGTCTAATGAATAAACCTCAGGTAAGCAGGCTTGAACGGTGCATACTTGAGCGTAAGCCTGATGACCCACAGGAAACTTATTCTTTAATATTTCTGGAAGCTTTCCAGAATTAGGAATAAACAATACGCAATGTTGATAATTAAATTTTTCATCCAGATGCTGCTGCCACTTAAGGCCTTGTTCCTGCTCGGCGCGGATCACTACCAGTTTTAAATGCTGCGCATTGAGCAGTGCTTCGATCATGGTCGCACAGGAAATTGGCGATTTGTTCATGTGTTTTGCCGCAGAGGCTAACACCTGGTCAACAATTTCCTGATAAGTTTCGTTAGCCAATAACAAGCCAAGCGGTAACAACACTTTCGCTGCGATCGCATTGCTATTCGGTAACGCGTCATCATGAAAGTGAGTCGTTGCGACGGGTAATTCACCAGAATTAGAGTAACAAAACGCACCATCTTGAAAAAAGCGCGTGATCATTTGCTCGACGACTTGCATAAGCCATAGCATCCGATCCGGATCCCATTGATACTTTAATGACTCCAGTAGCGCTTCTGCCAAAAACGCATAATCGTCCAAAAAAGCACTTTGATACGATTCACCGTCTTTATAACAAGACAGTAGACGAAAATTTTGCCACATAAACTGATGAAGGAAGTCGAGCGTATGAGTTGCTGATTCAATCATCAGCTCGTTATTTAGCAGTCGGCCAGACTTAAGCAAGGCAGTCACCAATAATGCATTCCATCCGGTTAGAATTTTATCATCTCTTTCGGGTCTTACACGTTGATTGCGATAGTTCAGTAACTTTTGCTTGATTGGATCAAATTGCCATTGCACTTGTTTTAAAGGCAAGTCGAGTTTTTCAGCCAATGACTCGAGGGAATACCATTGATGCAAATGCCACTTGCCTTCAAAGTTAGGCGCTTGTTCCAGACCGAAAGCAACTTTCGCTAATTGCCATTCTTCATTAGTTAATAAAAAAGAAATTTCTTGCTTATCGAATAGATAAAATTTACCTTCTTCTTTTTCACTATCGGCATCCAGAGTTGCATAAAACCCACCTTCAGAATGATGCATTTCTGTGATTAACCAATGAAACGTGTTTAAGCAAACTTCGGCAATGGAAGGCTCCTTGTTAAATCGTGCGAGTTCGGCATAAAAATCCATTAGTACGGCATTGTCGTACAGCATTTTCTCGAAGTGCGGAATACCCCAGTAATGATCAACACAGTAGCGAAAAAATCCGCCTGCCAGATGATCGAATAAACCGATGCGAGACATACTTTGCGATGCCAACATTATGGCTTTGTACAGCTCTTCACTTTGCTCGGGACGCTGTAAAATGATAATTTTTAATAACGATTTTAATAGAGCACTTTGTGGAAATTTGGGTGCTCCTTGTAACCCACCCCATTGTGGATCGCAATGCTTCAAATATTGTTCGATAAATTGTTTTTGTATGTTATTGGAATCCAAAGGATGAGAGCTTGTTCGATTGAGTTCGCTTAACTTGTGCGAGATATGCAGACTCATGTTTTGCACATCGTCATATTTATTGTGATAAATATCGACAATGGTCATTAAAATTTGCTGCATTGATGCCATTCCTTGCCGTGGCGTTGGCGGAAAATAAGTACCGGAAAAAAATGGAATCAGAGATTGAGGCTCAAGAAACAGCGTTAGTGGCCAACCACCACCACGTTGATTTAATAACTGATGGGCTTGTTGGTAGAGCTTATCAAGATCGGGGCGCTCTTCGCGATCAACTTTTATACTGACAAAATGTTGATTCAAAATTTTGGCGGTTTGCTCATCCGCAAAGGATTCATGCGCCATGACATGACACCAGTGGCAAGCCGAATAACCAATCGACAAAAAAATCGGTTTATTTTGCTGTCTTGCATATTCGAGAACTTGCGGTTGCCATTGTTGCCAATGCACCGGATCATCCCGATGTTGAAGTAAATAAGGGCTTGGCGCAGTTTGCAAATTGTTTTGACTAAACGATGACACAATCACCTCAATTGTGTAAATTGACGGTTACCCAAAGCAAGGGGTGAATCACATAACTATACACCTTTTCATCTGCCGGCTGTGAAAACTATGCCCGAAATTTTATCGTTACTCGACTGGTTTGCGTTGTTCTGGTTTTGCATTTGTTGGCTGGGTTACGCTTTATTTGCTTACCGGAATGCGAAATCGAGTCCAACGTTGGCTTCTGCACTCACGGGTGTACGCGGAATTTGGATGTCGCGTGTATTGGATCGCGATGTACGTATCGCCGATGTCACTGCACTGGGTATCTTACAAAGGAATGTCACGTTTTTTGCGTCAACCACCATTTTTATCCTCGCAGGATTATTAACCGTTTTGGGTGCTACCGAGCAAGCGATTGAGTTGACCAATACGTTACCATTCATCATTGAAAATACACGAGCCAGTTGGGAAATAAAGTTACTGGTATTAGTATTTGTGTTTGTGTATGCCTTTTTTAAATTCGCCTGGTGCGTACGTCAGTATAATTTTGCCATTGTGATGCTCGGGGCTGCTCCTGCAACGGATGCCATCGACTCTGATAAAGCGTGTTTTGTGGTCAATGCGAATTTGCTATTAACTCGAGCCAATAACTCTTTTGCACACGGTTTAAGAGCATACTCGTTTGCGATGGCCATTCTTGCATGGTTTGTACAGCCCTGGTTATTTATCATCGCAGCAACTTGGGTTGTCGCTGTTTTATATCGACGCGAGTTTCATTCGCATACATTAGAAGCTCTAAATGCTGCGAGCAGTCTATCGAAGTAACGAGATAGGCTCCGTCGCTTAGTTTAAGCTGCCGGTTGGACGCTCACAGCACACTTGATTGCGACCTTTCTCTTTTGCTCGATAGAGTGCGCGGTCTGCTCGTTGAAAAACATCGCTGCTGGTATCTGTGCCGACAAATTCCGCGACTCCAAACGATGCAGTAATCTGTAACGTGCGAGCACGAGTTAATTTTATGGTTTCTTGGCCGACTTTAATTCGCAATTTGTTGATGGCTTTGGTCGCTTCTTTGAGCGGTGTTTCCGGCATTAAAATCACAAACTCTTCGCCACCAAAGCGGGCAATAAAGTCGGATTCCCGAATACCGAGCCGCAAAATTTCCGCAACTTGTTGCAAAACTTGGTCACCAGCATCGTGCCCCAGCTCATCATTGACCTTTTTGAAATAATCAATATCGACCACTGCTAGACTCAATGGGCTGCGATAGCGGCGCCAACGTAAAAACTCTTGTTCCAATCGTTCTTGATAGGCGTAGCGGTTGGGCAATTGCGTTAACGGATCGTTATGGGCGCGGTAGCGCTGTTCTTGCAAATTGTTTTTCAACAGCTCGGCTTCTTCTTCAGTAACCTGAAGTTGCTCTCGCATAATCGTCAGCTCTGCAAGCGAGGCTTGTACGCGATTATTTTGTGCTTTTTTAAAGCGATTAACACTGTTGATGATGTGTTCAAAACTGGACAATAACCGAACTTTTAAGTTACCCAGGCCGCTGGCATCGCTGATTTCTTGCTGAAGTTCTGCAATCGTACGTTTGAGATCATCATCCAGCTGCTGAGTATCGGCAATCATTCCATCGTGACTGACGGCTGCTTGGTTTAGATAAGACGCCACATTTAATAATCGTTTATTCAGTTTTTGCAAGAAGCTTTCGAACTGAACATGCTCTTGGCTGGCGGCTTCCAGTAAAGCGGTTGCGATCTGCTCTATCAGTGGGGACAGCTGTTCGTATTGTTGCAAACCCGACAATTGTTCTTTGATAGTACCGGTGGCTTTGCGATACACGTCGATAGTGCCGAGTTGCTCGACAAAATTATTGAGCGCATCGCGCAAGCGTTCGGGAATGGAGCTGGTTCTTTCGGCAGTGGGGCGTTGTTCTAAATGAACATCGGATGCTTGGAAATCTTCCTCTTTAGGCTTTGAAGATTGGCGCCGGAACAGATCCCAAACACTCTTTTTTGCGGTAGGTTTTGCAAGTTCCGTGATTGTTTCGGTCAGTTGTTGTATGAGTTCAGGTAGTGAAGACTGTGCCGCCTGCTTTTTCAATCGACGCAGTTGTTTTTGGGCATTGCGAGGCAGGTTGGCGGCTAACAGCTGATCGATCAACATGAACAACAGGGCTTGCGGATCACTTTCTGGATCGATTGATTTTTCATGATCTTCTTCAATGTCACGCAAACAACGCGTAATGTCATCGACGATGCTTTTCAATGTGTCGTTATCGACATTTTGTTTCAGTTGTTTGCGTAAATGGCTCAAGTGTTGATCCAAGGTCGGATCGACCCCCATTCCGCTGTAGCTAACGAGCATCAAATAACGGCGCATTTGTTCCATGCCGTCGGTGTTTTCGTTTGACTCTGTCATCATAAAATTAAGCGTAACTGCTCAAGGCATAATCCGGCGCGCGCGCCTGAATTCGGTCGGCCAGTTCCTTCGGCAGTTTGATGTCCATGGCGATTGGCAAGTGATCGGAAATCACATCGGGCAGTACTTCAACTCGTTCCACCATTAAATTAGGGCTAACGATGATATGATCCAGTGATTTACGCGGTTTCCAACTCGGGAAAGTGGGTTCGCATCGATCGGCGATGCGTGTCGTTAATCCTGCCTGTTGAAATTGCTCAGTGATCCAGTCGGGTTCGCAATTAAAATCGCCCATGATGGCAAAGTAATCATGGGACTGCAGAGCTTCGGCAATGTAATGGATTTGCCGACGTTGTGCTTTTTTCAGTAAGGCCAAATGCACAACCATGACCACTAACGAATGTTGGCCATCACCAAAGCTGACTTCCAGCGCGCCGCGCCCTGGAATAATTCCGGGCAGACTGTGGTCGACCACAAGCTCGGCGGGTATTTTCGATAGAATACCGTTGGAATGCGCCGCGATGGTAGCCAGGTTGCGGTTGCATTGCAGGTGCCAATGTGGGAATCCGGCATGATCGGCCAAAAATTCCACTTGATTAATGTAACTGCTGCGTAAACTACCGGCATCGACTTCCTGTAAGGCGACAACATCGTAATCTTTAACCAAATCGGCAATTCGCGTGAGATTGAGATGTCTTCCAGAGTGAGGCAACACATGACGCCAGCTTTTGCGCAGGTAATCGGAATAGCGCGCGGTGTCTATACCTACCTGAATGTTAAAGCTCAACATGCGTAAGCGTTTAAAACCATTGGTAGTCTTAAGGCCCGGTGTGTTTGCAAGTTCGACCATGGATTTTTGTATTACATCGCTTCACTTTGTTGTAAGTAGCGAAGGATCTCCAGTAAACGGGCGGGTGTTTTGGCCTGATTGGCATTAATGCTGTAACGCCCTTTAAAAATAATAGTCGGCACAGTCGAAATAGGGTAACTACGAAGACGATTTTGTATTGATTTTAACCGTTTCGGTAATTCCGAGTCGTATACAGCTTGCTCAATACGCTCTTTGTCGTCACTGAGCGCGGAAAGGAGTTGCTGGTAAACTTTGGCTTCGCTCCAGTTGGGCGGTGTTGACTGAATGGCTTCGAATAATTGTAGGTGATGTTCGGTATTCGCATTCAGCGATTGCGCCATTAATGTGAGCCGGGCTGGCGGTCGCCAGGCTTCACGAAAAACCGCAGGCCACAAAGTGACCGAAAACTGGCTTTCGCTCAGTGCCTGATAAACATGGTAACTGGATTGTGAACCGTACCAAAACACCAGTACCAGTTCGGGTGCGGATTTATCTATTGAGGTGAATAATGTGTAATCTTTGCCTTCGATAACGGAAGGAATTTCGGTTGTCAGACTGTTTGCTGTCGCAGATGATATTGCTACGGATAAGCACAACGAAATAATAGCGATAAGTTTTTTCATAGCGTCGAATTTTTTCTCATTTTCAATTTTTTTAACTGTTAAGTGCTTCACGCCAGCGGCATTCCATCCGACAATTGAATTTGGTGTCAGTTCGCTGGCGCTACCTGCTAATAATATATGAATGATAGGCATTTGAAGCCTTGAAATATTGACTTCAATCTTCGAATTATTGGAGCCTTTCAGGCACAAAAAAGGCGACCCGAAGATCGCCTTTTTGATTGACCATTCAATGCAATTAATGCAAACCGACCAAGTAATAAGCCAACGCTTCGATCTGTTCGTCACTTAATTTTGCTGCAATATCACGCATCATACGGTTACTGTCATTATCTCGCTTGCCATCACGAAAGTCTTTCAGTTGTTTGATGGTATAAGCTGGATTTTGACCGCCTAAAGACGCAAATCCTGCTGAATCAAGACCATTTCCTTGAGGTCCGTGACAGGCGGCACAAGCCGGAATTTTACTCGAGGCATCGCCAGCGCGGTAAAGGTTTTGGCCCAGAGTAATGTACTTATCCGGAACCGCTGCGTATTGAGTTTCTAAATTGGCATAGAATGCGGCGATATTGCGAATATCCTCTTCGCTTAATGCGGTCGCCTGTGCGCTCATGAGCGGATCGCTGCGCTCGCCGGATTTAAAGTCGTGCAATTGTTTCTCAATATATTTGGCGCGTTGCCCAGCCAGTTTTGGGTATTCCTGAGTCATGGTTTGATTGCCATCGCTTCCGTGGCAGGCTGCACATGGACCTGCTGCGAGCTGGCCTTTAGCAGCATCGCCGGTCGCGACAGAAACGCTTGCAAACCCCAAACAGGCAAATAGAACTGCGAATTTTTTCATTGTTTGTCCTTATTATGGCGGAGACTTTTCAGGGCTGATGTTCGCCCTTCTAATTATTTGTTCAGAAACTGGCTTTCGTACCCGGGGCGCCGTGCTAAACTTGCGCCAAATTAATGAAAGTGGCTGAATTATAGGGAAACTGCCTGTAAAAAGCCATAACCTGAAACGGGACTTCTGATGAGTTCACAAAAGCAGAAACCGAAAAAAATTAATCCTTTCCACCAAGCGGTCTATCTTAAAGGCGCAGCGGAACTGATTCAATTACCTCCGGACGGCGGAATTGAAGTGGCGTTTGCTGGTCGTTCCAATGCTGGAAAGTCGAGTGCATTAAATGTGTTATGCGAACAAAAGTCATTGGCACGTACCAGTAAAACCCCTGGTCGAACGCAGTTGATTAATTTGTTTACCTTGGACAGCGATCGCCGTTTGGTCGATTTGCCTGGATACGGATTCGCCAAAGTGTCGCTTGATGTCAAAGAGCGTTGGCAAGCAACGTTGAGTCAATATTTGCAGCAACGCAGCTGTCTGAAGGGGTTGGTGGTGCTGATGGACATCCGCCACCCACTGAAAGAGGTCGATCAGCAAATGCTACACTGGGCGGCGGAAGTGGGGTTGGCAACGCACGTGTTGCTGAGCAAGTCCGATAAATTAAAGCAGGGTGCAGCCAAAAGCACGCTCTTAAAAGTAAAAAAAGAAGTTCAGACCATTCATCCTGAATTCACTGTACAAAATTTTTCATCATTGAAACGTCAGGGATTTGATCAGTTGATGCTAAAGCTTCTCGACTGGTTTGAGTATAAAAACGAGGCATCGAATGAGGGTGAAATGAAGGGATAAAGGCGATTCGGTCTAAACGATTGTGGTTTTATTACGACATTTTTTATAACGAAAAACACCGCTATCTGCGCAAAAAATACGCGAAATGGTTTGATTTTTGCCCCTTCGGTTTGAGAAAATACGCGCCATTTCAAAATGGGCCCACAGCTCAGGAGAGTTCTATGCCAACCCGATTCGAATTAGCTAATGCTATCCGTGCGTTAAGTATGGATGCTGTACAGCGAGCTAACTCAGGCCATCCCGGTGCACCCCTTGGAATGGCGGATATCGCCGAAGTTCTCTGGAACGACTACCTCAATCATAGCCCGAAGAACCCTCAATGGGTTAACCGCGATCGCTTTGTCTTATCCAATGGTCACGGGTCCATGTTGATTTATTCTTTGCTCCATCTGACCGGTTACGCTTTGACATTGGACGATTTAAAAAACTTTCGTCAATTGCACTCGAAAACACCTGGACACCCCGAATACGGTTATACACCCGGTGTCGAAACCACCACGGGGCCTTTGGGTCAGGGGTTGGCCAACGCGGTTGGTATGGCCATCGCGGAAAAAACGCTTGCCGCTCAATTCAATCAAGCGGAATTTAATATGATCGATCACTACACCTACGTGTTTTTGGGTGATGGTTGTTTGATGGAAGGTATTTCACATGAAGTCTGTTCTTTGGCCGGTACTTTGGGACTCGGCAAGTTAATCGCATTTTATGACGACAATGGCATTTCTATTGACGGCGAAGTGGAAGGCTGGTTTTCCGACGATACACCAAAACGTTTTCAATCTTATGGTTGGCAGGTGATTTCTGCAGTGGACGGACACGATCCCGATGCAATCAAAGCTGCCATAGAGCAGGCCCGAAGCGAAACCAATAAGCCTACGTTGATTTGCTGTAAAACCACCATTGGTTTTGGCGCGCCAACCAAAGCCGGTAAAGAAGAATGTCACGGTGCACCGTTGGGAGCCGATGAAATAGCCGGTACACGAAAGAATTTAAACTGGCACCATGGTCCTTTTGAGATACCGGATAACATTTACGCAGGTTGGGACGCACGCGAAAAAGGTGCGACGCTGGAAGAAGAATGGAACAATCGGTTTATTGCTTATCGGGATGCGCATCCCGAACTGGCTGCGGAACTGGAGAGACGGCTAAACGGCGCTTTACCGGCCGATTTTCAAGCCAAAGCGATGGAATTTATCCGTAACACACAAACGGAAGCGGCCAAAATTGCCACGCGAAAAGCGTCGCAAAACGCCATTGAAGCTTTTGCCGCGGAATTACCCGAGTTATTAGGCGGTTCGGCCGATTTGGCTGGTTCTAACCTGACGTTGTGGAGCGGCTCAAAAGGCATCAGCGCCAAAGAAGCCGACGGCAATTACCTCTATTACGGCGTGCGCGAGTTTGGCATGGCAGCGATTATGAACGGTATTGCTTTGCACGGCGGATTCATACCCTACGGCGGTACGTTTCTGATCTTTATGGAGTACGCACGAAATGCCTGTCGTATGGCTGCCTTAATGAAGCAGCGTGCGATTTATGTCTTCACCCACGATTCTATCGGTTTGGGTGAAGACGGTCCGACCCATCAACCGATCGAACAATTGACTAGCCTGCGCACCACTCCGAATATGTCGCTATGGCGGCCTTGTGATGCGACTGAAACGGCGATTGCTTGGAAAGCAGCATTGGAACGAAACGACGGTCCGACGGCTTTGGCTTTATCTCGTCAGGGATTGCCTGGCTTAAAGCGTTCCGAAGAACAACTGGAAAATGTCGCTAAAGGCGGTTATATCCTGCGTGATTGCAACGGTACACCGGAGTTGATTTTGTTGGCAACCGGCTCAGAAGTGGAGCTGGCGCTGAAAGCCGCAACCGAACTCGATAAAAGCGGTTATCAAGTACGCGTGGTTTCCATGCCGAGTACCGATTTATTCGAGCAGCAATCGACTCAATACAAAGAAAGCGTCTTGCCTTCAGCCATCATTTCGCGCATTGCGGTAGAAGCTGGATACCCGGATTTCTGGTACAAGTACGTCGGTTTGCAGGGCAAAGTATTGGGTATGCCGACCTTTGGGGAATCGGCACCAGCCGGTGCGCTGTTTGAAGAATTTGGTTTTACCACCGAAAATTTGGTGGCAATGGCTGAAGAAATGCTAGCGAAAAACGCCGAATAAATACATTACAACCAAGACACAAAGTGAATGCGGGTGATCACCGTTCGTTAGAAATCGGGACACCGCACTCAAAAGTACCACGGCGAAATCCGAGAGGCTTTCGCTTTACTTTTTACAAGTACCCGTCATCAACAGTGAGGTAAACAATGACAGTAAAAGTTGCCATTAACGGCTACGGCCGTATTGGTCGCATGGTTTTACGTGCTATTTACGAGCTCAACCGTCAGGATGAAATTAAGGTTGTGGCTATCAACTCTTCCCATCCTATTGAAACCAACGTTCACTTAACTAAATACGATACCACTCACGGTCGCTTTGAAGCGGATGTTACGGGTGATGAAACGCACATGTATGTCAACGGTGATCCGATCGCTATGTTGGCGGATCGTAATCCGGAGAACCTTAAATGGAGTGATTACGACGTTGACGTGGTGCTTGAGTGTACCGGTGTCTTTAATGACAAAGCGGGTGCGTCGAAGCATTTTGTTGGTGGTGCCAAAAAAGTATTGATCTCAGCACCAGGTGCAGCGGATGTCGATGCCACCATCGTTTATGGTGTTAACGACGATATCCTCACTTCTGATCATCAGGTGGTTTCCAACGCATCTTGCACCACGAACTGTTTGGCTCCTGTTGCGAAAGCCTTGAACGAAGGTTTAGGTATTGAGAGCGGTTTAGTGAATACCATCCACGCGTATACCAATGACCAGCGCATCATCGACAACCAGCACAAAGATTTACGTCGTGCTCGTGCCGCGGCGATGTCTGTCATTCCAACCAAAACCGGTGCTGCCAAAGCGGTTGGTTTAGTGTTACCTGAATTGAACGGTAAGCTCGACGGATTTGCGATGCGCGTGCCTACGGTTAATGTTTCTGTTGTCGACTTAACCTTTACTGCGAGTCGCAATACCACGGTGGAAGAAGTGAATGAAATCATGAAAAAGGCGGCCGACGAGCATGTGTTGTCGTACAACGACGAGCCGCTTGTTTCAGTGGACTTCAATCATCACTCGGCGTCCAGTATTTTCGATGCCACACAAACGCGTGTGATTGGCGGAAACCTGGTTAAAGTGGTTTCCTGGTATGATAATGAGTGGGGCTTTAGCTGTCGTATGCTGGATACCGCCATCGCGATGATGAAGGTTTAGTACAGACACTAGAAACAGTGCGTCGCTGTGGCGACGTACTGCGCAACCGTTACAGGACTAACCACAGCATTGCGTTTTTCAGTTACAATATCGCCCCAACTCCATCCAATCAATTCAATTCGAAAAGGCTTTCCATCATGTCAGTGTTACGAATGACCGATCTCGATCTTCAAGGCAAACGCGTACTGATCCGCGAAGATCTCAATGTACCCATCAAAGACGGTCGAGTGACCTCCGATGTTCGAATTCAGGCCGCAATTCCGACCATAAAACTGGCGTTGGAAAAAGGCGCCAAAGTGATGGTGATGTCACATCGGGGGCGCCCAACGGAAGGTGAGCTCACTGCCGAAGACTCGATGGCGCCCATCGCCGAACACCTTAATCAATTGCTTGATGTTCCGGTTCGATTGGTTTCGGATTATCTTGACGGCTTAGACTTGAAAGAAAAGGAAGTAGTGCTGTTTGAAAACGTGCGTTGTAATGTCGGTGAAAAGAAAAACGATGACGCCTTATCAAAACGTTATGCAGCACTGTGTGATGTGTTTGTCATGGATGCCTTTGGTACTGCCCATCGGGCACAGGCTTCGACCCATGGAGTCGCTAAATTTGCACCCGTTGCTTGCGCCGGTCCTTTACTTGCTGCAGAACTGGATGCCTTAGGTAAAGCGTTAGATAACCCAGCACGCCCAATGGTTGCTATTGTTGGTGGCTCCAAAGTATCAACCAAATTGACCGTGTTGGATGCGCTTTCTAAAATTGTTGATCAATTGATTGTCGGTGGAGGCATTGCTAATACCTTTATTGCTGCAAAGGGTCATAACGTTGGCAAGTCCTTGTACGAAGCAGATTTGATACCGGAAGCCAAAAGACTGATGGAGCAAGCCGAAGCTCGTGGTGGCGAAATTCCGGTACCGACAGATGTGGTGGTCGGTGAAGCATTTTCCGAAAGCTCGCCTGCAACCTTAAAGTCGGTCGAAGCCGTCAACGATGATGATATGATTTTTGATATTGGACCGGAAACGGCAACCAAGTTGAACGACATTCTCGCCAATGCAAAAACCATCGTCTGGAATGGTCCTGTAGGTGTGTTTGAATTCGAACAGTTTGCCGAAG
This sequence comes from Pleionea sp. WD8-19, assembly GCF_055326765.1. NCBI lineage: Bacteria > Pseudomonadati > Pseudomonadota > Gammaproteobacteria > Oceanospirillales > Pleioneaceae > Pleionea > Pleionea sp. WD8-19. The sequence goes on from NZ_JBUZOU010000014.1 coordinate 54,519, forward strand.
GCACCAAATCGATGTCGCACGCAATTGCTGAGAGTTCTGCTTTTTCTATTGCTGGCGGTGGCGATACGCTGGCTGCAGTGGATCAATTTGGCATCAAAGACAAAGTTTCTTATATCTCTACCGGTGGAGGGGCTTTCCTCGAGTTTCTCGAAGGCAAAACATTACCCGCGGTAGACATTTTGGAACAGCGTGCAGCGGAATAACTTTTAAAATATAAGATTACCCAACATCAGGAAGAACAGAGGAAACCGAAATGGCTTTAATTTCAATGAGACAGTTACTGGACCACGCCGCTGAGCATGGTTACGGCGTACCTGCATTTAACGTGAATAATTTGGAACAGATGCGTGCCATCATGGAAGCAGCTGATAAGACGAATTCGCCAGTGATAGTGCAAGGCTCGGCTGGCGCTCGAAAGTACGCCGGTGCACCCTTTTTACGCCACTTGATACTTGCAGCGATTGAAGAGTTTCCCCATATTCCTGTGGTGATGCATCAGGATCACGGAACCAGCCCAGCCGTTTGTCAGCGCTCTATTCAGCTCGGCTTTTCCTCGGTGATGATGGACGGCTCCTTACGTGAAGACGGTAAAACGCCAGCCAGCTACGAATACAATGTGGATGTCACGCGTCGTACCGTTGAAATGGCACACGCCTGCGGTGTTTCGGTAGAAGGTGAGCTTGGCTGCTTGGGCTCATTGGAAACGGGTGAAGCCGGCGAGGAAGACGGAATCGGTGCCGAAGGCAAGTTGTCACACGATCAATTGTTAACCGACCCAGACGAAGCTGCCGATTTCGTTAAGAAAACCAAAGTTGATGCCTTAGCAATTGCGATTGGTACTTCACACGGTGCGTACAAATTTACCCGACCACCCACAGGCGACATTCTAGCGATTGATCGTGTGAAAGCCATTCACGAACGTATTCCTAACACACACTTGGTGATGCACGGTTCATCTTCTGTTCCGCAAGACTGGTTGGCGGTAATTAACGAATTTGGTGGCGAAATTCCGGAAACGTATGGTGTTCCGGTGGAAGAAATCGTTGAAGGCATCAAGTACGGTGTGCGAAAAGTCAATATCGACACGGACTTACGCTTAGCATCAACGGGCGCCATTCGTCGTCATTTGGCGCAAAACACCAGCAATTTCGACCCGCGGAAATATTTTGCTGAAGCCACTAAAGCCATGACCGAAATTTGTATCGCACGTTATGAAGCTTTCGGTACGGCAGGTAACGCTTCGAAAATTAAACCGATTTCTTTAGAAGGCATGTTTAATCGCTACGAAAGTGGTGAGTTGGATCCAAAAATCAACTAATCGATTTGGCATGTATTCGATTATGTAACCCGGGAATGGCGTAGCGTCTCCCGGGTTTTTCTTTCGCTTTTTCATTGCCACCGTTCTTTAAAACTTTTAAATTGCCTTCATGGAAGATAACAATCCCAATCCTTACAAGACCAGCAACACCATTGAAGTTTCGTTGGAGCAACGGTTAATCGACGAGCAAAACCTGTTTGGCACGATCCTGGGCTCATTTGTTGGAGCAGTACCTGGATTCATCCTTTACCTATTGATCATTCCATACCCCTTTTACGCTGTTGCTGCTTATTTTGTTCCGGGGTTATTTATCGGCTTTTTTGCCGGATTTATGGGCCGAGGACTTCATAAATTACATCGGATTGCCAGTGCTCTGGTCACTTTGTTTTGTGTGGTAGTGGTTAGTTGGTATTTTGAAATACAAGGTATTGGTGTAGGGCTGTCCCTCATCAATTGTGTCGTCGCTGCTTTCTTGGCCAATCGACATTTATCGCGTGATGAGGAAAATGCGGTATTCGAATACAAAATAGGAATAAAACGCTAATCTTACTTTTTGTGAGCTGTTATAAATAACAGAAAGGCGACCCAAAAAAATCTAAATTAAATGCAGCATTCGTTGATCGCATCTGGTAGATTCCTTTATTAATACACGGTTTTTGCATCGAATAAATAACACACACTGGTCGTCATTTTTGAATGTTTTTTGATCAAAAAAAGAAAGATTTTTTCCGCCCGCTAACCAGCAAATATCGCGAACAAATTGTAGGCTGTTTGCAGGCTCTTTATGCGCAACTATATACCGCGCAAGCCGATTATCAATCGATAAACACAAGGGAAAAAATTGTCTCCCTGTTTCAGGAAACCGTTACACGTTCACCCGTATTCGATTCCGATAATGAAGACGACAGCTCATTGCCAGTAAAAAACGATCGCGAACAAGCCAATTGGATCCTTAATGGTTTACTGGAATACGGATGGCTGGAAAAACAAGTCGATGAAGCAACGTTGCAAAGCTCTTACGCTTTTACTCGCGTAGGTCGGCTATTTACTCAAGCGATTGTCGAAACCAACGGCGCGGCATATCGCACGCGTCATCGCAATACGCGCAATGTGCGTAATGCGTTAAAAGTGTTTGTGGAGCAAGGTGATGTGTATGATCTGCTCGACGCCTTCGAGTTTTCCGAGCGCATTATTTCGGATTTTAGTGATACCATTGCCGAACTTGACGAACGGAAACGTCAATTGGTGAAAGAAGTTGAAGCGCAACAACTGGTGCAAAAAGCCAGCGAAGAATTCTTCGAGTTTATGGAAAAGCGATTTATGCCGGATTTGGCGATTCGACTCTCGGCAGACAGTGTCGAAAAGTGGCGAGATGAAATTCAAGACTCCATTAACAAAGCACGTCGAAAGCGTAAAGAGTTTAAGGCGGATGCCGAAACCGGCTTAAGAAAAGTGGCGCCGGAGTTGATTGAACATCCCAAAGCGTCGGTCTACCTGATGGTGCTGGAACGCATTGAACAACGCATTCATCGTGCCTCTGAAATCATGTTGCCAGCATTACGTCAATCGTTGCATGGCTTTACCCGACGTGCCGATATCATCATGCGTCAATTGAGTTTTTCAGCGCAAGGTCGACAAAATGATATTGCGGAAGTTTGTCAAACCTTATCCCAACAGGATGAAGGTACCGTGAATCAAAAGCTGAAAGCAGCGGGCGAAAAACTTGCGCAAATTCAGGTGGCATTTTTTGATCCACAGCAAGTCAAACTTTACAATCGCCAGAAGAAACGCGTGGTTGATGCGCGCGCCGAAGAAGGTGCCAGTATGGATGACAGTGCACGAAAAGATTTATACATTCGACAAACCATCGAGCGCGCTTTTGCACTGAGTAATCAAGATATGGCAGAGTATCTGGTGAAATCGTTAGGCGCGGGTCATCGAATCTACTCCCATCAACTTCCGATCGATTCAGCTCGAGAATTATTAATGCGAGCGCATGCAATCGAAGTTGGTTCTGCCGGTCGACAATCCAGTGAATTTCAATTTCAGGTTGAGCCCACAGGCAAACGAATTCGAGATTCATATTTTGAGGCGGATGAGTTTTCGATTACTTTAGTTAAAAATTCAGATTCAACAATCAATAATTAACAATGTAGGATGGGCGCTAACCCATCAAAGTCAAATAAATCAAATGATGGGCTAGCCCCATCTTACGAAAAACGAACTATGAAATTAAGTCGAAATCTAGAAGAGTTATTAGAAGCTTACCACGTATCTTTCGCCGAGTTTCAGGAGTTGGTCATTCGGTTAATGAACTATTCTGTTTTATGCCGAAACGAAAATGCTATCGAACAGGAGCTGTATGACCGCTACGTACGAGTTGAAGAGCTGGTTCGTGATTATTTGTCGATCGCACAAATTCGATTGCATCACGACGGTCATTTTCAATACGTTCGTTTGTATCCGCCAGCAGCAGAAATTCCAGGCATTCGTGAGTCGGAAGAATCAAATTACAGTGGCAGCCTGCGCCAACGATTAACGCAAAACGAAGTAGCCTTGGTGTTAATTTTTCGATTGCAATACGATAAAGCCTTGCGAGAAGGTAAAATTGATGACAGTGGTTTTGCATTAGAGTCATTGGAGTCAATTTCCATAGCGATGAAAAATATGTTGCGTCGGCCGTTACCTGAAAAGCTCACTGAACGGAAAAAGATTTTCCAACGACTGCGTCAATTACGACTCATACAGTTTCGCGCCGATGAAGAATTTGAAAGTGGTGAAACCTGGATCAAAATTCATCCAATGATCGTCACTTTTGTAAACGAAGACGCTATAGAAGCTTTGTCGTTTGATGAAGAAATTAATGAACCGGAACAAGAGACGGAAGTATTCGAAGAATCGTAGCGGCAGACCTGTGTGTCTGCTCGGGTTCGAACATGTTTGACAAAAAGGGGTGGATGCATTGAACCGTCCCTGCAGCGATCGAAATCAATTGAGATAACACGATGGGTTTACACCCATCCTACGTGCAAAAAAAACTATTATGTATCTAAAAAAATTAATTTTAATTAACTGGGGCAATTTACCGAATTCAGAGTTTGAGTTTGGTCCACTGAATCTTTTTTCTGGCGGTAACGGTTCCGGTAAAACAACAGCAGCCGATGCGATCCAAACGTTAATGACGGCCGCGCATGAAAACTTGTTTCAGTTTAACCCGGGTCAGGACGAAACCACACAACGCGGTCGAGGCGGTAAAAAAGTACGTACTTTGGCGTCCTACATTCTTGGGTGTGACGATGGCAGTTATGCACGCTTGAATCCGACCGACGGTTACATTGTTGGTCTATTTCATCCGACTGACAATGAAGATGCGGTACCGTTCGCTGCAATGTTAGCGGTACGAGCTTACATCGAAAAAGCCGGAAAAAATACGTTACCCAAGCAAGACACACTTCAATTTTACATTGTTAAAAACCAATTCGAAGACAGCCAATTAGGCATCGAGCACCTGATTCTCGATCTAGGAGGCAATAAAAGCATATTGACATTAGAGAATTGCCACACTTCATTGATCCAGCATTTTGGTAACAATAATGTTGAAAAGTACGACACCAAGCGAGCCTATTTACGGCGCTTGTACGGGGCATTGCGAGGTAGGAAAGACGCCATTGGTGAAAATGAAGCGTTAAACGCTGCCAAAGCTTTTTCTCGGTTTATGGCTTACAAACCAGTACAAAGCATTGATCGCTTTGTTTCGGAAGAAATACTCGAAAAAAAGGATCTGGGTGAAGCCATTCGATCCATTTCCGGACAATTAAAAACCATTCATGGTATGGAGCGTGATGCTGCCCGTTTAACGGCGTCCATCGATATTTTGCAACAGGCCAGCGGTTTTTCTCAGCAATACATCGATCAATGGGTGGAGTTTCAATATCAGCATTATTTAATAGCACAACACGATTTTAATACACGCCAAAAGCATTATTTATCCAATAAAGATCAGCAAAAATATTGCGAAGATCAAATCAAAGAGCATCAAAGCTCCATTGAAATTACCCGTGATCGTCGTGAACAACTGCATGAGCAGCGAGTCGCATTGGAAGCACAGCGCTTGGGTATTACGGCATTGCAAGAAAAAGACGAGTTAAGCAAACGCATTAAGGAACAAGAGAAAAAGCTTTCCCAATTGGCGCAACTATTACTTACCGAAGATCAACAGTTACAAGCCAGTAAAACCGCATGTTCGCAAATTCTCGAATCGTTAAAGTCGCAAGATACGCAGCAAGCGATGATCGAATTGATGAGTAATGATAGCTTAAAGATCACTCGACAGTTTGAAAAGCAGGTAAAAGCCGATCCGTTAGATATCCAAGCATTGATGGGCAAAGATTTGATGAATGACATTCAGATGTTGGAGAAACAACTGGATGCTGTTAGAGCGTTACAATCTTCACAACACCAATGGGTAAACTTTTGGACTTTCGCAAAAGGTGATGAACCCAGTGTGGCTAAGAAAATTGCGTCTCGACTGTCGCGGCTAGAGCTCGACTATGAGCGTATCGCTCGTGAACGCCAAAATAAACTAAAGGAGTTGGAAAAACTCGACCAACATCAAGTGACTTATCCCGATTATGTTGTTCGAGCGATCGAAGCGATTAAACAAGCTTTACCGAAAGCCGATCCACGCGTGCTTTGCGATCATATTGAGGTGACGGATACACGATGGCAAGCGGCTATTGAAGGTTATATGGGTGGCGCTCGGTTCGGCATCATTGTGGAACCAGAGTTTGAAGCGGATGCAATTCGTGTTATTCGTGGTTTGCCTGGACGCGCGAGTAAAGCACGCGTGATCCAGGGAGAAAAAGCTTATCGTGATGCTGAGCGTTTGTCGCTTGATCCCGATTCGATAACGCACGTTTTGGCGTTTTCACATGCAACAGCCAAACATTATTTAATCGCCAGTTATGGTGCGGTTATTTGTGTTGATGATGCTGAGACTTTAAAAATGACCCGTCGCGGCGTAACGCAGGATTGTTTGGCATCGGGTAACTATGCATTATGGCGCTGTGATATTGATGAGTCTGATCTGGTGTTTGGTGTTGAAGCACGAAAACGTGCGGCGCTTGCCAAACAATCCGAACTTACTCGATTAACCGAACAATGGCAACTCACTCGTGATCGAATGCTGGCGCTAAAGCAATTGTTGAAATCGATTGAACAATTAAAGCACTTAAACTTGGCGGATGTGTTATCGCAAATGTTGGGATGTCATCGTGAATTGCAAAAGCTGGAAAATCTAATTCAACAAATTGACTTGGGTGATCATTCTTTACTGGAAGAAAAGCTTTTAGAATTTAAGTCACAAGAAGAAGCGTTACGTATTAAAGAAGATACCTTAATTAAACAAATTGGCCAGTTGGAAGAAAAGCTTTCCAGCCTGAAAAAAGCCATTCGCAAAATTGCAGACGAACAAGATAGTACTCAACAAAGAGTGGAAGAGTGCGAGCTGTCTTTAAAAGCCATTTGTGAAATTTGGCCCGAAGTGGACTTTAACGAGCGTCTTGAGTTGGCCGATCAACAGGCTCAAAATTTGGATGAAAGTTTGGCTCACCAGCAATTGGAATCTTTAGAAACGCAATTGCATGCCAGTGAACGCAAGCTGGACGAAGCCATTAAAACACATAATCAGAACAGCATGCCGGGTGATGCGATTGCTTATGATGTGTTTAATGGCGAATACAATCAGTCGTTGTTCAAAACGATCTGCAATCTGCAGCGTCAAATCGACTCCATTTATAATCGATTAAAAAACAATATTTTGGTGGAAAAACACGGACAGCTCACACAGCTGAAAGAAAGTTTTAATAACGCGTTTGTCAGCAACCTGTGTCACTCCATCCATCAAGCAATTAACGATGGTAAACGACAAATTGAGATCCTCAATCATGAGCTGCAATACCATCGGTTTGGTGATGATCGAGAAACGTTTCGATTCGATTTTGAGTGGTTGCCGGAATACAAGGAGTACTCGAAGTTTTTTGAAGAGATCATTCGCAGTCCTGAATTAGGCGACGGACAAACTTTATTCGATGCAAGTTTAAGTAATTCGTCGCAAAAAGTGCGCGACCGATTGATGACTATGTTATTGGATGAAGACGAAGACAAAGCTTTGCGAGAATTGGATCGTATTGCCGATTATCGAAATTACCATCGGTATGAAATTTACAAAGAAGTCGAGGGAAAACCGGCTATTCCATTGTCGGAGTATGGTACGGGATCTGGTGGTCAGTTGGAAACACCTGCTTATATCATTCGCGCGGCAGCGATCACCAGTGCGTTTCGGTTTAGTGAAGGTAAATCGCATTTGCGAATGGTATTGGTTGACGAAGCTTTTTCAAAGATGGATGAAACACGCTCGCGTGAGGTGATTCAATACTTAACCGATTCGCTGGGTTTGCAACTGGTGTTTATTATGCCTACCAGCAAGTGTGGCCCTTATATGGATTTAATCACTAACGAGTTTGTCTACGCCAAGTGTCCGAGCCCGACACCGCGCGGCGAATTGCATACTCGCGTGCTGGTGGATCGTAAAGTTTGTAACCAACAAAAAATACAGGAATTATGGGCGAGTCATCGCAATACGATTTATCAACAGGCGGAACTCGATTTTATGCAAAGTATTGCTACGGCAGACGAATAGATGTCGATCTCAAGATTGCAACGAGAACTCGCTCAATTAACAGAGCAAGTCGCTCCGGCAAAAATGGTAACGAGTGTTCAGTCGATTACACCCATGGTGGATGTTACGGCTGACGAATTCAAGCTGATAGAAAATGCTGTGCCGAAGCGTCAATACGAGTTTGCCACTGGTCGTCGCTGCTTAAAAGAGTGCATTTTGCAATTGGATAGTTCGTTTAGTGGTTCCATACTGAGAGGTGCGTTTGGTGAACCATTGTTGCCCGAAGGTGTCAGTGCAACCTTAACGCATCATCAGGAATTTGCATTGGCGGTGGCTGCGAAAAGTAACACGATTCGCGCGTTGGGCGTTGACCTGGTATTTTGTAATGAGTCGTTACCGGATGCTGAAATGATCAGCTACGAAAACGAACAGGTACTGGCAGAGCGTTTGGCTGAGGGGATACAACCTGCTTTGTTTATATTTTGTATCAAAGAAGCCATCGTTAAAATTCTTTCGCCGCGATTAGGTCAGTTTTTGGACTTAAAGGATATTGAAATTGATCAGAAAAATGAACGGTTTCAAATTCGTTTTCAAAATCAGATGTTGCCAATCCAAGTTGTTTACCATTTAAATAGTGAATGGATGCTGGCGTTGGCAGTGGATACACACTCAGAATTGTAAGTTACGGTGCCTTATAGCGTCTGCGAATGCATTGTTGTTTTCAAACGTAGGCTTCTAAATACCCCAATGCATTTATACTTTAATGTTGCAGGCGCGCCTTAGAAATCAATATCGGAATCAGAAAAACAGATCCGCCAATCCGATTTGTTCTGCAGTTGTTCTGTTAATTTTGGATCTTGAGTATAAAACATAAAGCGTGCACCGTAAGGGCGCTCAATAAAACCACGCGTTTTCAAAATCGAATACAATTCCGACTCTAACCCATGGTAAAGCAACAAATCGATATTATGTTGTTTACTCCACTCGATTAAATGATCAATTAAAATTGGGTAAATCGGTTTTTCTCCGACTACTTCGGATAGTTGTAGAGTCGACCGTCCATTTTCGGTGACTTGTTTTACCATTGCCATGGCGACCAGTTGGTTATGCACATCTTTTAATTGAAGACATTGGTATTGGCAATGCGTGGACTGGTGGTAGCGCCAGGTTAAGTAAGATGTGGACTTGGCTTGTGTGATACGATTTTCATAAGCTCGATACAAGTCCGCGTGCGCTTGGTCAAAAGTATCAATGGTACTGATTTGAAACTTACGGAAATCACTTTTATTGATTCGTTCGGACCATTGAGAGTAAACGGTAGCCGCTCTTTTTTTCAGTTTACTTTTCAGATCGTCATTGGCGGAAGCATCCAGTGCATTAAAACTCAATGGTTTGACCATGTAATCGATCTGCCCCATATCTTGCCAACCTTGACGTTTAAACATGGTAAAAGCTTCGTCAGAGATACCTAGCCCAATGAGAAAAGGATATCGGTGCATGAGAGCACCGATCATGGCCACACCGAGGCCTTTCATTTTCCACTCTGCGCGTACCCTTAAATCAATAGCGTAAGCACCATTGATCACATTGCCATGAATCGATAAAGGTATGGCGATGGCGCTTTGCTGGCCTACAACCTGTTCGTTTTGCAAACAGTAGATCCGTTTGTTATCAGGATGGCGTTGGTACAACCATTGATTAAAGTGTTCGTTTTGCTGACGAGAGTTTTTCCCAAACTCGGCACGCTGAAACTCCAGCAAAGCATCGTTTGCTTTAGCAGGCACGTCATCAAAAAAGGCGTCTTTGTATTGATGATAAAATTTATCGATCAGCGTGCGTTGCCGGTCCATGTTTTACAGCTCAACTTTTTCAATCATTTGCGGTTCAAGGTGCAAGTAGCGCGTGGTTTTTCGTTTGGCTTTAATATCTTGATAAATGTATTCGGCTTGTTGTTCGTTACAGCCAATTTTTTCAGCTAATTCAGCGGCCGATTTGTTGTGATTAAAATACCACACTGCCAAATCCATTTTTTGATAAGGTAATGCAAAATAAAATTCGTCTTGGCCTTGCTCTAAACTGTAGGTGTCGGTTGTCGGTGTCGAGCTACAAATAGGGTCAGGTAAACCCAAGTGTTTTGCCATGGCGTATACTTGAGATTTGTACAAGTGCGAAATGGGTTTAATATCGGCTGAGCCGTCGCCATTTTTGACGAAAAAGCCCTGATCGTATTCCAGGCGATTCGGCGTTCCAATCACTGCGTAATTTAAGCGATCGGCATGGAAATATTCGAGCGTTTTACGAATGCGTTGCTTGTGGTTGGTGGCTGCGACTATGGTTAAATAGGCTTTCAAAGGCAACATTTGCTCAAAGCGTTCACCCTGTGGATTTTCTACCACAATGTTGTAATGATTGATTTGTCCGTCAATGCCACCCGCAATCACGATTTTATTTTTCCATTCGCTGGTGTATTCCGGGAACACTTGTCGAATGGCATCGTCACGCCAACGATAACAACCAATGGCATCGAGTGTTGGAGCAATATTGTCGACGGTGTATTCAATGCCTAGGTGTTCTGCCAGCAATTTTCCGAGATCGCCACTGGTTGATGAGGAGTCTTTTTCCGGCATCAACAGCCCAAATACTTTTTTGGGTCCCAGCGCTTTTACCGCCAATGCGGCGCAAACGGAGCTGTCGATACCACCCGACATGGCAATCACAAATCCGCGTCGGTGCAGATCCTGACTCAGGATTTGACGCATTTTACTGGTGATTTTTTCTACTTCCTGATCGAAATCTATCGCCAGTTCTGGCGCGAGTCCGTATTGATCGGTCATTGTTGGTTCTCCATGTCTTGTGTCAATTGAAAGCGTTTGATTTTTCCGCTGGCTGTTTTTGGTAACGCTTTTACCCACACCAGCTCGCGCGGTATTTTATGCGCCGGTAAATATTGGTTGCAGTGTTTTTTTACGGTGAATAAGTGCTCTTTTGAAGCTTCACCCACTAAGTAAGCACGCAGTTTTTGTCCGAGAATGTCGTCTTCAACACCCACGACGGCAGACTCCTGAATGAAGTCTAGCTTGTTGATCACTTCTTCCAGTTCCATTGGATTGATACGATGGGCACCGACTTTGATCATGTCACTGTTACGGCCTTCGAGAAACAAAAAACCGTCGTCATCCAAATAACCCAGATCGCCGGTTTTTAACCATCCATCCTTCAGTGTTTGTTGGGTTGCGGGTTCATTTTGCCAATAGCCCTGCATGACGCTGGGGCCACTGATGTAAACTTCGCCTTTTTCGTTTGCTGGAAGTGGTAAGCCCCGTTCGCTTCGGATTTGAAGTGTCACATGTTTCAGTGGAATACCGGCCGAACCGAGCTTATCGGGTAATCGCTGTGGTGGCAGATAGCTGATTCGAGCGGTCGCTTCGGTCTGCCCATACATGACGTACAGTTGAGTTTGCGGTTGGCAACTGGCCAACAATTTTTCGGTCAGGTCTTTTCCCATAGGGCCACCGGCTTGTGTTAGATAGCGAAGCGGGGGCGGATTTTGCGGCCAGTCAGACCGAGACAAAAACAGACTGAAAGTAGAAGGTACGCCAGAAAAGCCAGTGGCTTTGAGTTGGTGCATTGTATTGACAATTTCTTGAGGGAAAGCCATTGAACCTGCCAAAATCACCTTGGCGCCGACATATATGTGTGTGTGTAAAACTGAGTTGCCGTAACAGTAATGAAACGGAAGCACGTTGAGTACGCTGTCTTGTTCGGTTAATGCAAGATAATCAACGATATCCTGAATATTCATCAGCAGGTTGTGATGACTCAGCAATACGCCTTTGGGGTTGCCTGTGGTACCGGAGGTGTAAATGATTTGCGCAAAGTCATTGGGTTGCGGGATATGCCAGTTGTGCTGAGCTTGGCACTCCAGAGCCGCCGACCAGTGATGTACTTCTTCCAATTCATTGGCACTGAAAGTAATGAGTTGGATATCGAGAGAAGTGAGTTGTTCACAATTGGCGTGAGTGAGCTTATCAATCAGTAAGCATTTAGCGCCAGACTGATGTACCAGCTTTTCAATTTCATGAAACTTGGCTTGGGGGTTCAGTGCGACCACCAGGGCACCGGCTTTCCAAATAGCGTAAAAAGCGATGACGTAGTCGATGGAGTTATCGATCACCAGGGCAACACGATCACCAGGTTGAATCCCGAGCTCGGTGAAATAGCTGCCGACTCGATCCACTTTCTGCTTCAGTGAGTGATAACTGAGTTGCTGATTTTTGTCTTGCAGTGCCATGGCATCGCTGTGCGACTCACAAACTTCCAAAAAACGCCGCACCAGGCTGGTGGTACTCATACCGCCGTCATCCTTTTTTGTTGCTTGGAGTACAAATTTACCCCTGCTTTTTCTTAATAAAGGCCAACAGATTGTTGATGGAGTCCAAGTTGGCAGGGATCATCTCGTTGGTTTCGACTTTAATGGAAAGCTCTTCATCGAGAAAAGTGATCAGTTCAAGTATGCCCATAGAATCGAGAATTCCGCTATCGAGAAAGGAGACATCATTTTGAAGCTGATTTTGATCGTCGGTGAACAGGTAATTTTCGAGAATAAAGGTTCTTAATTGCTGTTCGTAGTGGGTTGCGACTTCGGTCATTGTTTTTCGGTTCCTTCAGAGTGTGTTACATAAACTGTTCTATCAGCAGTTGGGTTGACAGTATGCCGACCAAAGCTTGCGACTCGGGGATCGACAATGCTTTTCCGGCGTCTGCCTTTTTTAACAAAAACTGTACTTTAGCGCCATTAAACAAATCGTTTTTATTGATGGCGTCGGGCGTTAGAAATTGGCGCAACGAGTCGGGCAGGTAACGACCGCTCATGGCTTTCATATCGGGTGCGCGGTAAGGCTGCTTATGCCGTTTTAGGATACCTTCCGGCAAGTAGCGACTCATGGCTTTTTTCAGCAAGTTTTTTTCATTGAGTGCTTTCATTTTGAACTTTGGTGGTATTCGATTGGCAAATTCGATGACACGATGATCGAGAAAAGGAAAGCGGCCTTCTACGGAATGCTTCGACAACATGCGATCACCTTGAGAACAAAGCAAATAACCACCCATCAGTGATTTGGCTTCAATGTATTGTGCTCGCTGAAACGGGTGCATCTTTGACAGTGCAGCTGGCAGTGAACTCATCATGGTATCCATTGCACGATCATTGAGCTCAGCATTTAAGGTATCGGAATAGAACATTTTTGCTTTGGCGGTTGTGCTCCAACGCGGCAAGTGTGAAAACGCTAAATGATCGGGTTGCTCTAAGGCTTCTCCAAAAAAGCGTTTTAAATAAGTGCCCTGACCACTGTCGGGCAAAGTGAGATAAGGATAAAGCTTTTTCAGTAACAGTGGACGAAATTCCGAAGTCGGATTTTTGGCCCAGAACTGACGCACTTTGGCTTCTTTAAAGATATCATAGCCTCCAAGTACTTCGTCAGCTCCTTCACCAGTAAGCACCACTTTGAATTGATGCTGGCGCACTAATCCTGACAGCATACCCATGGGTACCGGAGCCGTACGCAAAATGGGTGATTCGGTATGGTAGATGGTATCGGCAAAGTGCTCGGCGATGTCTGCGGTGTTGACCAACAAGTGCGAATGATCGGCATTAAGGTGATCAATAAGCGACGATTGATAAGACTTTTCATCGAAATCGGCTTCGCTGAAGTTCAAGGAGAAGGTGCGAAGTGGGCAGTCTCCGTAATGGTGGATCATGGCAACCAGAACCGAAGAGTCGAGTCCGCCTGATAAATAAGCCCCGACCGGTACGTCGGCACGCAAACGTATTCGGGTCGCATCGATCAGCAAGTCATGCAATTGTTCAGCTTGCTTTTCTTCGTCGCTGCTCCAATATTCGTTTTGATTGAGATCCCAATCCCAGTATTGTTGCTTTTTTACCTCGCCTTTTTCGACGATCAACATCTGGCCGGGTGATACTTCGTTTACTTGTTCGAAAATTGTGTTGGGACTGACGGGGGCCCAAAAGGTAAATATTTGATCGAGCGCTGCCGTATTTAACGACAGTTTCTGATTAAGTGCTGGTTGAATGGCTTTGATTTCACTGGCGAACAGCAGTCGGCCTTGGTCTAGGCTGTAATATAGGGGGCAGATACCCACCCGATCGCGCACCAGTACCAACCTTTGTTGGGAGTGATCCCAGAGTCCAATCGCAAATTGACCGTTCAGATGATCAACAAAATCGAGGCCATATGCCGCGTATAAATGCAAAATAACTTCAGTGTCGGATTGCGTCTGAAACGAATAACCGCGTTTGATCAAATCTTCACGCAGTTCTAGGTAATTGAATATTTCGCCATTGAATACCAACGATAAACGACCATCCGCGGTATGCATCGGTTGCTGGCCAGTGGAAAGATCAATGATGCTGAGACGGCGATGAGCCAAGCCAATGGGGTGTTGCAAATAAACACCACTTTCATCAGGACCACGATGAACAATGGCATCGGCCATTGCTTTAAGTTCCGACTCATTGGTGACGATGGAGTTGGCAGTTAGATTTAAAATCCCTGCTATGCCGCACATAGTTGCTCACGTCCTTGATTCGTTGTCATTGGGTTATACTGCCTAACTTTGCGATGAATACCGCAAGGAGCGCTAGTCTACCGAAATATGTGAATAAGGACAATTGTAGCTCGGAATTCTGGTAATCTCATCACGAAATATTTTTACTTGATTGGGTTCGCTGAGGGCGTAGCAGTTTGCATTTCCAAGAGACGTCTTCGGCATTGGTCAATTCGACAGCATCGAGAATCTCATACGTTTTATCGATGAAACGCCAATGCGACAGACTGACTTCTTGAACATGCATCGAAACGACGAAGTGACCATCTGGGCTGAGCAATTGTTCGTAATGTTTGAGTATGGCTAAGCAGTCGTCGAAACAATACAAACTCTCATTAAAAATGATGACGTCGTAGCGCGTGTTGTCATTAAAGAGAGAGGCATCGGTCGCTATAAATTGAGTGTTTTGATGACTGAATTTCTGGGCTTTATCGATTGCCGTTTGAGAAATATCAATGCCTGTGTAATGTTGATAAGGGAGTACCGATAATCGTTGCTGCAACACCCCATGACCGCATCCAACGTCGAGTATGCGGCCTTGATTAAGCACGTACTGGGTATAGCCGACAATAAGCGAATAATGAGCGAGCTCGGATAACTGATCCAGGTAATCCCATTTTCCATTATTGTAAAGTTCATCCCAAGCTTGCTGATCCAACTCTTTAACTTGTGGGCGATTTAATCCGACAGAAGCCATTAATCGCGTTTTAATCCGGCTGAGCATATCCATTTACCTGACTCGTAGTTTTAATTGTGCGCTATGTTAGCACAGAATTATCGTTGTGCTTATGTGTCAAACTGCCACTTTCGATTGGCATTGTCGATGGGGCGTCGGAAAAGGTAAAGTGCCATTTTCGCTGCGCAAAAGTGCCCCTGTTCATTCACTAAGTCGGCCTGTTCGACATTAAATCGACCTAACAACTGCGTGCTAGCTATGTCAGAGACATTCAATAGCGTATCGCCGGTAAAAATGAGTCGATAACCCGCCTCTTTCGCATCGGCAATGAGCGGCTTACTGACGACCCCGTGTGGGAAAGACATACTGTAAACCGTATGACCGGGTAGCATGTTTTCCAGTTGCTGTTTTGCAAGCTGCAATTGCGTTTTTGGCTGATCAACTTGCGTTAAGGGTTCATGGACCACGCCGTGCGTGCCCATATCAAATTGTTTTTGTGAAAGTTGTTGCAACTGTTCTAGACTGAGCATTTGCGGCGTTTCGGGTAATTGAGTCAGCAGGGATTCAGCCAGCTCCATTAGCTGTTGCCGATGGGTTGGACTGAACGTTTGCAGTTGATGGACCAACCGATACGCCTCAGCATCTGACTCCGGTAATCGATGTTCTTGTGCGGTGATGGCGTTAATTTGCGCTAGATGATGTGGTTGAAGAAGCCCACATCGCCAGCCGCTGAAAAACGTTTCTTGCCAACTCAACATGGGCTTTCCGATGGCGTCCGTGGTAACAAACAGTAACGGTCTGATGTTTTCATCTCGAGCGATGTTATTCGCGAATTGCAAGTTGTCGGCCCAACCGTCATCAAAGGTCACCAAAAGGGCGCGATCGGGCAACGGAATACCTTGTTGCACCTTTAAAAGCTGATCGGTGTTAATAACGTTGTAGTGTCGTTTAAAGAACGTTAGGCAGTCTCTGAAGAATGTGTCACTGACGGTCCAGACAGGATCCGCTTGTCGCCAGCGTGGATCATCGATAGGAAGGACACGATGGAATAAAACGACAGTAAGGCTGCGTTTATTGCGGATCCGATGAAAGCGATCCAGTATACCCAACCGATAAACAACTTGTTTGATAATGTTTTTTAGTTTTGCTGACAAAACATTGAACCTACTTCGAATCACCAGGTGATTGATCCTAATAGAAGCGATGGTTTCAGTCGAGCAGATTGAATGTTCTTTGTCGCAAATGGAGTCTGAATACAGAAAGGCTCAACGAGCGTTGAGCCTTTTAATTGATTGTTATTGTTTTTCGTATGCACCGATATCGTGTGCGCTTCCTGAAGGTCGATTGTTGTCATTGATGTCGATTGATGGCGCACTGACTGAGCCAAAAGAATCCGTTCCTTCATCAATAGCGGGACTGTTCGTTGAAAGCGTATAGTCGTCGTTATTGGCATCGGTGAATACATCGGCAATGGAAGCTATAAACGATTGTGCGTCGTAACCCATCGCCTGCCACTCGGTTAAGGATACCGTTGGGCCATCCGAGTTACTGTCTAACCGAAAAGTATTGGTGGTGATGTTGTAACTGGATTGAAAGTTGCTGTCTTGCAATGAAATGCTGCCATCGTCATCCAGCAGTATGTTGTTAAAGATGATGTGTTGTCCGGTATCGTCCGAAAACTTGATTGAAAAACCACCGTTATTCACTACGGTATTATTATAGATTTGGAAACCTTCTGGGCCAGCGGCCGAATCGATCAAAAAACCACGAATGGCATGGCGGCCATTTCGATAAATCAAATTGTTGCGAATGATGGAATCTTGAACGCCGTCCATATCAATGCCATTGGCAACATTATCGTATAAATGGTTCTGCTCCATAATAATGCCGGTGTGCAGTCCATCGGTACCGGAACCTACGCTCAGATCACCGTTAAAATGAATGCCGTTTTTGGCGTTGTTATAGCAGATGTTACCGCGCAGAGTGGTGTCATCAGAGCCGCCGTTCGCTAGATAAATGCCGTGGCTTTCACTGGAGTTGGCCGCGGTATTGCCTTCAATTAGAGAGTCGGCAACTTGCGAAAGGTAAATATTGGTCGAAGGGGAATCAAACACACGGTTGTTTCGAACAATGATTCCGCGCATGGGAGAGGTGGCCGAAGCGCCTCGTGCGGCTAATCCAAAATGGGTGTTGTCGGTATTGTTGACTCGAAATCCTTCGACGGTGACGTAATTCGCATCAGTAATGCGAATAATGGCATCGGTGGCATCACCGTGACGATTAATAATGACCGAGTCATCATTCGCTTTTACAACCAGACGGCTGTTTGATGTACCGCTCTTGTTTACGTTAAATCCTTCGTAGGTGCCAGCAAACACTAAGACAATATCGCCAGCGACCGCATCATCGATGGCGTCCTGGATTCGATCGTATTCTTGTTGCGAGCCAGCGGTATCATCGACACAAAGAACACTGGTTTCTGTGCAATCGTTCGATTCAGCCACAAAATGTGCCGTTACGTTGTAATTTCCGTTTAAATTAAAACTGCAACTATTGCTGTTTTCCGACGTGCACACATCGCCGCTCCAAGAGTCGAATTGAAACCCGCTGTTGGCAATGGCGGTTAGGGTGATGCTGCTGCCCTCAGAATATTGCGCATTACAACTGTTGCCACAGTTTATGGATTGGCCATCACTGACGTTTCCTTCGCCATCTACCGTAACACTCAAGGTAAACTGATTCGTAGAAACCTGAGAAAATAAAGGCGTTAGCGTCACATTACTGGTGATGGTAAAGCTGCAAGTGGTACTGGCCGAGTTGTCGCATTGATCACCGTTCCAGCGAGTAAACTGGTATCCTTGATCCGCGACAGCGGTGAGAGTTACCGATGCGTTTTCGCTGTAACTGCGCGTGCAACTGTCGCTGCAACTGTTTTGTCCAGAAAATTGAACTTCTCCACCTTCAAAAGAGTTGAGCATCACATTAAAGCTGGTTTCTGCAGTTGTCGGTGAAGACTTGCTTGATGAGCCGCAAGCTTGCAGTAACAATAAGCTTGCAATAAGAAATATCTCAAATAAGAATTTTTGTTGCGAAAATAAAGCACGCATAGTATGTCCTGATCCAATTGATCAAAGTAAAAGTGATGTTCCCATTCTATGCAGCGCTATTTCTTTTTACCAATGACATTTATTTAAAAAGTGAACTTATCGTAACTTTTTTTGTTGATAGATTTCTCTTTAATTTCAAAAAATGTTTTTAATACCTGAAGCTCTAAATAGCGTTACTGTGTCACATAGCGCGAAGGAGATGAATGGCCAAAATATTCCCAAATGTATTGGCTAAAACTTTTTTCATCGTTGCAAAAGCCGCGTTTAATTTTGGCGTCGATGCACATTTCTTTTTTAATGCGTGCTTCATTTGGCCAAGGCCATAAAGGTTGGTCCGTTAAGCGATTGAAATCTTTATCACCAGAAAAGCTTCCGGGTACACCGTACTGATAAAGTATTTCTGCGCCAACATTGGTTATTTTGTTGTGTAAGGGTTGTTCACTGCGCGTTGGGTATCGAATAGCTCCGGTTTTAATTGGGCTTTGTATCAGCTCATAACAATGTTCAATGCATTCGGCGACGTCAAACTTTTTTTCGGTAGATTTTGGGTTAAAGCTTAAAGAGTTTTCGACGCGACTGCCACGTGCATTGTAACCGGTGCGTGTTGCGCCAATCGTCAGACTGTTTTTAATGATGACGGAATCTTGTCCTGGCGAAACGCGAATGGCACTGATATTCGGTTCGGTTTGTGACATAAAAATGGAAACGTTTTCGACGACGCTGGGTGGATTGCCTGCGTCTTCATAATTGTAAGGACGGTTACCCAGGTTGACACCGCCTAATGCATTACCTGCAGCGACAAAGTGTTTGATGGTCCAGATGGGATCGCCACTGGTGAGGACGTTATCGGCTTCAAAATGCAGTCCTATGTCTTGTGAGTTAATGCTCATACTGCCGAGCCACTCGTTGCGTCCAAGAAAATAGTGCGTGCCGTCAATGGTATCGGTTTTAATTTTTTCTTTATTGGTGTGCTGCGCGGTTGCAAAGTCACCGTAGTATCGATCGTTGCGGATCAGACGATCGACAATGATGACATTTTGTACGGAGACATCGTGCGAATCGTATACCGAAAATCCAATGCTGGGATCGGCTTTCGGTGCTGACTCACAACCTGCTTTGTCGCAGCCATCACTGCGGATCACGACACGTCGCCAAACGTTGTGATGAGCGCGATAATTCATAGCGGAGAAACGACGGTTATTGGTCCATACCCAAACATCTTCAATCAAATTGTATTCGTTTTGATGGTGATGATCGTTTGTACCAATACTAAGCGTTCCTTCAACTCCGGTATTTTTAACGGTAACGAACTTTGTATTATACAACGATAAACCGCCAATCACTTTCAGGCCATCAATGGTGATCCATTGATCTTTACGTTGTTTGCGGCCAATAAAAATCGGATGTAAGTCGGGATTTCCGACAATCACGGCAGTACCCGGCTCAAGCGCTTTTATCTGTGTTCTATGTTGACGATTTTTTCCTGAAGGAATCGCTGCCGAAAAATCCAATGTGTCACCGTCATAATTGACTTCACGCAATATACCGGTTTTTGTTTCTATTGAATAAGTTCCGGGCATCAAAAAAAGTGTATTGCCTGGTCGAAAGTCAGAGTTATGAAACGCGTGGTAAAAGCTGCGCCAAGGGGTTTTAGTACTGCGTCCATCGTTATTGTCATCGCCTTCAGGAGAAATATAAAACTCGCCAGTGTTAGCGTGTTCGTGTGTTTTGGCGTTTACGGTGGTTACTTGACTAATGCAAGCGCTGATCAGTGTGATTAATAAACAAGTGATTAAAAAACGATTCATGTTATCCATTGGGTTTGTCCTTGAACGCACCGGATTATACAAAATCGTGAATGAGGGTCAATTGCTCTCTGCACTTCGAGAGCAATTGATTGGGGATATAAACAGAAGATATTTAGGGATAAATGGTGTCGGGCATGGTATTACCGAAGAATTCCCAAATGTAACTGGTTAATGTGATGGGTCCACCGTCACCACGTGTGTCGTTGGAACAAAAGCCGCGAGTGACTCCAGCATCAACACACATTTCTTGCTTGATGCGATCCTCGTTAGGCCAGGGCCACAAAGAGGTGCCTGTTAGGGTGTTGTAATCGGCATCTTCGACAATGGAACCATCGGTTCCGTAGCGATACAAAATACTGGCACCAATATCCACACCATCAATGGCATTGTCGAGGTTGGAGCCCGCTTCCACTTGCAGTGGATACAACAAGGAGCCGTCGGTGAGCGGATCCGAGTTCAATTCAATACAGTTTTGTATGCAAGTGGCTATATC
Organism: Pleionea sp. WD8-19; assembly: GCF_055326765.1. NCBI lineage: Bacteria > Pseudomonadati > Pseudomonadota > Gammaproteobacteria > Oceanospirillales > Pleioneaceae > Pleionea > Pleionea sp. WD8-19. Next base: position 75,224 of record NZ_JBUZOU010000014.1, read on the forward strand.
GAAGTCGCCTTCGGTCGCCATTGGGTTGTAACCCGCCGAGTTTTCTACCGATGAACCATTCATGTTGTAACCAGCGCGCGTACCACCAATGGTAACGGTGTTGCGCGCAATAACTTCGGTTTGCTGCGGATCGACACGGATAACGCTGCGATTATCTCCGGCATTGGTCAAGATTAACGTTGCGTTTTCAATAACGGAAGGCGGTTGTCCGACATCGTCATAGTTATAAGGTTTGTTACCGATATTGATGCCGCCATCGGCATTACCTACCGCTATAAAATGCTTGATGGTCCAAATAGGATCGCCACCAGCGGTGACGTTATCCGCTTCAAAATGGAGAGCGGCGTCTTGTGAATTCACCGATAAATTGCCCAACCATTCGTTGCGACCTAAAAAGTATTGCGTGTCTTCGTTGTGCTGTGCGGTTGCAAAATCGCTGTAGGGTTCATCGTTGCGTAACTCGCGATCGATTATGATCATGTTTTGCACGGAAACATCTTGCGATTCGTAAACCGTCATACCAATACTGGGATCGGGTTTTGGTGCACCTTCGCATCCGGTTTCGTCACAACCGTCGCTACGAATTACAACGCGACGCCAGACGTTACTGTGCGCGCGATAGTTCATGGCTGAAAAGCGTTTGTTATCGGTCCAGATCCAAACGTCTTCGATCAAGTTGTGCGTATTGCCATTGTCATGATCGTTGGTACCGACACTCAATGTGCCATTAAATGAAGTGTCTTTAATCACTATGTATTGCGAGTTAAATAGTTGACCACCACCAATAAAGCGCAATCCTCGAATTTCAATAAATTGATCTTTTCGAGAGGAGCGACCAATAAACACTGGGAAGATTTCTGGGCTTCCTTCGACAATGGCATTGCCTGGTGTCGCCGCGCGAACGACGGTAGGAAACTCACGGCTTAAGCCAGAAGGAATGGCTGCCGAAAAATCCAATGGATCACCGTGATCAGTGACTTCTCGCATGATCCCGGTTTCGTTAGCGATGGAGTAGGTACCGTCGAGCAGTATGAGTTCATCACCGCCAGTCATACCGCCATTATCGGCATCGAACGCTTTTTCAAACGACTTCCAAGGCGTGGAAGCTGACTGACCGTTATTGCTGTCACTACCAGAAGGTGAAATAAAGTAAGTGGTAACATCGGGTGCGGTGACAATCACCGTAACGGTGCCTGAAACCGGTGTGTAAACACCATCGGAAACGGTGAATTCGAAGACTTCGGTTTCAACGGTATTATTGGTATACAACAACACATTGGGCTCGTTGCCAATACTGGCATTGGTTGTTCCGGAAAAGTCGTAAGTGAGCGTATCGCCATCACCGTCGGTTAACGGTCCCAATTCGATCTCGATTTCAACACCCACAACGGTGCTGGCATTGACGTCATTTGCGACCGGTGGTTGATTGCCAGATGTATCGACACTAACGGTAATCGAAAACGCCGATGTTGAAGCCGTGTTGGTACCGTCAGTAACCGAAACAACGATATCGGAATAGATTCCGATATCTCCTGCTTCCGGGGTGCCGTAAAGTCTTCCGGTCGTGGTGTCGAACTGTGCCCAACTGGGAAGGTTTTCAATTGAAGCTGTTAAAGTGCCACTGGCATTAGAAACGGTTGGCGTATAGTCGTACATCTGGCCGACAAAAACGCTGGTCGGGTAGTTTGCGACGATTGAAATATCTGGATTAGATGACGTTTCTGGGGAGCTACTGCCTCCACAGGCGGTCAATAAAACAGAAAAAGAAAACAATAGAAAAACCTTAGCAAAACGGCGTTTTGCTAATGAAAAAGAAAACACATACATGATTGCAGCCTGGAAAAATATCAGTCTTAAAATTGTATATGAAAAGTAAAATACCTACAAAAAAGTAGCTGGATTAAATTGAGAATTTGGTAATAAATCACAGTTTCAAAAATTAAAATTACCTTTACTGATAAACACTAAAAACTTTATCACTTAAAAGCATTTATAGAGTTGCTGTTTCAATCAATAAATTTTTACTTCAACCTTGATAAGTAAAGAAAGCAGTAAGAACATTGAATGTAAAATCTCGTATGGCTATATACACGAGGGTGTTTTATACATGGCTAATAGTAGAGCGCAACGAAAACACGAACCAGTGCGATCCAGCCAAGACTTATCATAAAAATTTTCCAAAAGTCTAACGCAGTAAACTTAATTTTACCTTCATTGGCTCTTTCAACCACTGCGGCCATTCCAAACAGAAAAAATTGTGTTTCATATTCAAGAGTCACGAACATTGAGCTGATTAAATAACCGACCATTGCCAAAGAAACGGCACGAGCGATGGAAACGTGCCGTTTCACTTTGGAGTTAATTACAAAATAATAAATGTTATAAAAAGCCCAGTAATAGGCTGCGACCCAGAAAAACAGCCCCGGAAATCCAAGTTCTCCCATATTTTCAATCGCGGAATTATGCGCAATCAAACTGCCGGTGTAGCCGGCGTAGTTTCCTCGGCCAATACCAAACACAGGATTTTGTGTGACCATTTCCAGCCCTTGCATCCACATATCGACCCGATGTTGTGCCGAATTATTTTCGTCTTTCACCTGAGTAAGATGACTGGGAGCTAACAACAAAACGGAAAATGCCAGAGCGCCTACCGCAATCAATTTGGAAATGGATATGTTAATGTGTTCGATGCTGCGCATCAGAAAATACAAACCAAAAATACCAATCGTTGCTAGAAAGCCGCCGCGAGATCCGGTGTACCAGATCGCAATTAACAGGGGCACCAGTGCTGCCAAGGTTAAAAGCTTTTTAAAGGTGCCGAAATGTTTGTCCAGGTACTGAAGAACAAAGGGCAGGCCGAGAGTATAGAGCACACAAAATACGCCAGGACCGTCGAAAATATTTATCCATTGAGTACGCCCGGTTCCACCGGCATCGAGTACGCTTTGATCGACCCAGCCTAAGCTTTGCCCCGCCCAACCAATACCATCGGGTGATAATTTGTGTTGAATGCCTTCAACCACAATGACATAAACCAGTATTAAGACTCGAAATCCAGCACGTTGTAAGCCTTCCAGATCTTCAATGGTCGCAACAACCAACTTAAACAGAATAAACCACTTGATGTAATTGACGATTTTTTCGCTGGTTAACGCATTGCTGGGGTTGACGATGGAGGAAACGATGATCCAAAAAATATAGGCCAATAGAAAATAATCGAGCGTGTTAAACTTGGTAAAACGATCGATTTTACCTTTTGCAGCAAGCACGATCATCCATATTGGGTACACGATTAAATCGGTTCGCCAGCCGACAAAGGGCTCAATCCACAATTGAGGAGCAATAAGCAGCGTAATTAAATACAAAAAAATCATGGAATGATTGAATGCCTCAGTCTGATTCAGTGCAAGGTGGTCCGACGAATTCTATACGCTGTATTGCGATTAGCCACCTTTCCATAGCGCTGTGGATCATAGCACAATCAGCGGTTCGAAATAACTACTGACAAGGCCAGTGCAATTGCCTAAAATAACGCATGTTTTAGTCAGATAATCGAGAGTCAATTATGGATTTTTATCAGGATGTTTTTTTTCGAGCCATGGATAAGTTGCGGGGGCGAAAAACCATAGATCGACTGCAGTTTTTAAGGAAATCCCAACATTGGGATCGCGAGCAGATTGAAGCTTGGCAATTAGCGCGACTCAATGAGTTGTTATTGCAGGCACGTGATCATTCGCCTTTTCATGCACCGCGCTTGTCGCACATTGAATTGCCTTTCACTTCATTAAAGCAACTTGAGCAACTTCCGCTGCTTAAAAAAGACGATATTCGTCAGTATCAGCAACATATTAAATCGACCAACATAGCAGATGATCGCTTTGTTGAAAGTCGTACCGGTGGCTCAACTGGAGAACCGATGTTTTACTATTGGGATAAGCGCGGAATGGATTGGAACCGAGCCAGCGTTTATCGCGCTGCGGAATGGGGAAATACCCGCTTGGGCGAACGCACCGTGCAAATGTCGGGTTCACATTTTGATTATTCACAAAGTCAAAGTTTGCAAAATAAAATCGTGTATTTTCTACAGCGATATCGTGATTATTCCGTTGCCTTTTTAACCGAAGAAATTCTGGAAAAGTATTATCAGCAACTGATGCAATTTAAACCGACCAGTATCTGGGGTTACGCCAGTGGTATCAGCATCTTTGCCAGTTTTATATTGAATCATCACCCAGATGCCGACTTTTCTTTTTTGAAAGCGATCATGACCAGTTCAGAAAAACTATGGCCACAGCAACGTGAAGTGATTAATAAGGCATTTCAAGGAGAAAAAGTTTTTGATCAGTACGGGAGTCGTGAGCTTTATATGGGCTCTGAGTGTTCAGCACATCAGGGCTATCACATACATGCTGAAGTCATCATTGCCGAAATTGTTCGTGCCGATGGCAGTCAATGTGAACCCGGAGAAATGGGTAAAGTTGTGTTAACGGATATCAGTAATCATGCGTTTCCTTTCATTCGGTATGAAATTGGTGATCTTGGTGTGATGGAACATCCTGGCCAATGTGAATGCGGTAGGTACTTACCTCGCTTACGTTCGATTGAAGGGCGTATCGCTGATGTGATCACGCTTTCTGATCGCATTCTAACACCGCCAAACTTTGCTACTCTTTTCAGTGATATTCGAGGCATAAAAGCGTATCAAATTCGGCAGGAATCTATTGATCATATCGATATCTTAATTGTACCCGATGAAAATTATTCAGACTCGTTCAAAGATTATGTAAAGTCCTCTACGGAACAAATGGTCGAGGGTAAAGCGAGGGTTGAAGTACGTGTGGTGAATGATATTGAAGTACCGGAATCGGGCAAGCGGCGTTTTATCGTTTCCAAAGTCAGTAATCACCATTTTTAGCGACAGTAAAATTCGTAAAACCAAATGGTCAATGGGGATTGAGTAACGTTTTTTAGAAAAGACGGTTTTACTCAAACTCAGGGTTTTGCGGTACGCTAATTTTTCAGTTCGGAATACAATTTTAACCACTGTTTTTTAATGAGTTCCCAATTCAATGATTGCAAATACTCGCTGGCACTTTCAATTAAATTGGCGCGTATTGTTTCGTTTTGCACTACCTGTTTCATGAGTTCTGCTAACTGTAAGTGATCATTGATAGGCGCGAGTAAGCAAGTGGGCTTTTCTAATTTCATAAACGGTATGCCACCGGCTTCGGTCGTAATCACAGGTAAGCCGCTAGCAAAGGCTTCAATAATGGAGCCTGGCATATTGTCGACATTGGACGTATTGAGCAATATATTGGCGCGAGCGAAATACTCGGCCACTTGATCATTGGCAACATTTCCGGTGAGTGTGACTCCGTTTACGTTGAGTTTATTGATCAGCGATTCGATATCATTGCGCTCTGGACCATCGCCTAAAATTAATAGTTCAGCGTTCGGATAGGTTCTTTGAAATTCCGAAAAGGCACGCACCGCACATTGAACATTGTAGACGGGTGTTAAGTTTCTCACCGAAAGAACAACCGGTTTATCGAAACTGCGCTTTTGAGATTGAAAGCGTTCGACATTGGCGTGATTAGCGATAATATCAACGGCGAAACCAAAATTTTCAAAAACCTGTGCCAAATATTTGGAAGGCACAACAAAACGATCGCATTGACGCATACTCCAGGTCAGCAGTCGGCGCCGGTTTTCAAAAAAAGCCTGTGCGCCTCCTCCATGATAATGGAGTATTATGGGTTTTCGGTAAATTTTGGCAAATACCATTGGCGGCAGTGTAAATAAATAAAAGTTTAATCCGGAGGCACTGAATACGTGGATCACATCACACCGAAATAAGAACAGGCACTGCAGCAGAAAAAGTGTAAATCGGTAAAATGTTTTAACCAATGGAATCTTTAATAATCCATTTAAAAAACGAATGTTTGGATTAGTGACCACTCGAATGACGTTAACGTTTTCTTCAGACATTCGATTAGCAAAGTCTTCTGCCAGTACCGTCATTCCTGCAGCGGGTGGAGGGTATTCGGAAACGAGTCCCAATACCAGTGAGCGTTGCTCATCTTGTGGCATTATAAAGTTCCAATAGAGATTTTTTGCTTTTGATAATTCGATAATACATCGTTCAAAAGGGTTGCTGTTTTATCGTAGTCATCATGAAACAAAAGAATTTCGCCAGCTTGCAGCTTTTTCGGATCTACCGTTTTTAATACGGTCGTCACATCATCGTATGAGTCTCGGCTATCCAAGGACCACATCACCACTTTTACTCGAAACAACAAGGCGCAGATCAATACCGATAAAGTCAGATCACCGTAGGGCGGGCGATAGAGATCGATTTTGATTCGGTACTGCTGTTCGAGTCGACGCATAAATTTAAAATCTTTGTATAACTCACCAAGGGAGAGTCGCTTTACGCTTTTGTGATCAAAGGAATGATATCCGATACTGTGTCCTTCATTTTTTGCCTGTTCGACAACGTGAGGGTAGTTTTCCATTTCTTTTCCGACCCAAAAAAAGTGTGCTTTCTGCTGAAAGGCTTTAAGCGTGTTCAAAATCTTTACGCTGTTTTTTGGGTGAGGACCGTCATCGAAGGTGAGGTACACACCATTTGCGTTACCTTTTCGAATGACGATTGGTTTCAGCAACCCGTACAATAGTTTTCGCACTCGATCTTTCACTAATCCGCTACTCCACAGCCTCAACAATTTTTCGGGCATTATCGTGCCAGGTGTGTTCACTCATTAACTTGGTATAGGCATTTTCTGCCAACTGGTGCCGATAGTTTTCATCTCCTATCAATTTCAATAGTTGCGCTTCCAGTTGCTGCATGTCCAGCACATCAAATATAAGTGCAGTCTGATCGTGTTGTAAAACATCGGTTATGGGCATTAGTTTCGGTGCGACAATTGGTATTTTCAATCCCATAAACTCAAACATTACCACCGGCGAACCAAATTCATTGGAATGTGTGATGACCGCAATATCGAGCATTGATAAGTAATTTTGCACTTCAGCTCTTGGCACCGCTCCTGTTAATACAACCTTGTCTTCCAGTTGTAGTTCAGCTGCTCGATGCCGGAAAGCATTCAGAACTGCACCATCGCCTATTAGCAGTAGTCTCAAAGCATCGTCTTGTTGCTGCAGTTTGTTAAACACTTCAAGAAGCAAGTCCAAACGATCCCAATGATCAAACCAACCCGCAAATCCGATGACTTTTTTGCCCTTTAAGCCCAGTTTTTCTTTCAATGGGCCACTTGAGCGTTGACCGCTGAATTTTTCCGGATCGATGGCGTTTGGAGTGACCAATACCCGTTCGTCTGGAAAACCGCGTTCACAAATCATCGACTTTAAATACGATGAAACCGTGTGAATATGAAAACAGCGTTTAAATAGAAAGCTCTCAAAGCGATCACATAGCCACTTAAAACTTTGCTTGCGTGCGCGATCTTTAATACCGCTGACTTCGTTCGCTTCCAATATCAATGGAATACCGTATTTCTTTGCCTTAATCGCACCCGCTATCAAATAAAACGCGTAGCGTTCGTAAATTAAATCGTATTTTTCCGAAGCTAACGCTTTTTCAAGAGCGCGAGCGGCAACCACATTGTAAAAAATTTCGGCGCATTCAAACAAAAAGTTGGGTAAATGCTTACTGATAAATTTCCATAAGGATTCGACACCGCGCGTTTCTACCTTAGCTTTATCAACCGGCGCATCGCCAGCTTGTGCAAGTGGATCCACACCAGCAGGAGACAAAACTGTCACCGAATGGCCCAGCTTTTCTAATTCCCGCACTATACTGGTGATGTGTACGCCTTCAGCACCTCGTCCTTGTGTTCGGTGGTGATAAAGAATTTTTAATGGTCGTTGGCTCACAGAAGTTTCGCCTCGTAAAGTTGTCTGTATTTACGGTTAACAATGGATTGATGGAATTGATTTAGAAACAGTTGATAACCGGCTTCGCCCATTTCTGAAATGGCTTTGGGTGTCTGGCAAAAATATCGCATGGCATTGACTAGGCTGTCTGTTGTTTGATCGATGATCATTCCAGTTTCATTATTAATTACGGTTTCCGGTATTCCACCCACATTGGTGCCAATTACCGGTAACTTTAAACTCATGGCTTCAAGGATCGCAATTGAAATTCCTTCGTATTGCGAAGTGACAACAAACACATCCATCGTTTTAAGAATTTCGGCAACATTGTCAGAAAAACCGATAAAACTGACGTTTTCATTGATACCCAGTTGTTTTGCTTGCGCTTCAAGATTGGATCGCTCAGGTCCATCGCCCACCAGCGTGAGGTGTATGTTTTCTTGGTTTTTAAGTTGCGCGACACCGTCGATTAGTAAGCGGTAATTTTTTATTTTAGCGAGACGGCCTACGGCAACAAACTGAATTGGCTGGCTTTCTTTATGTTGATGGAGCTCAACCTGCCCATCAAGACCGGCGATACCGTTATGAATGGTCATGACTTTCTCTTTGGGATAACCCATTTGATTGATCAAGTCGTTACGAATGGCATTAGACACGCAAATATAAGCATCAACATAACGTGCCATGCGTCGTTCCAAAAAGTTGCGTAAGCGTTTTTTTATTTGGGGAATAAATCGTGGAGCGTAGTCAATGTAAGGGCCGTGAATCGTATGTAAACATTGTTGTACTCGACAACGTTTTACAGCCATTGTTGCTTCCAGGTAAACGCTCCAATTATGAATATGAACAATATCGACATTTTCTTCGGAAATGAGATCAACGAGTTTTCCGATTACCGAGAGATCATTATTTTCACCGGCATGCAAACAGACGATGTTGATTCGTGGATCCGCTTCTTTGACAAGTTCGCCGGTACGTTTGGTTAAGCAAATGGTAATTTTGTAATCATTGACCATGGAATTGGCTAGGTTGAGCAATACCTTTTCAGCACCACCAAATTCCAGCGACTCTATGACGTGTAATAGATGCTTCATGGTTGTTTGATCAATTGCTTGATGGTTTCATACATTTGCCAGGTGTTCACGTATTTTAAATGATATCCGGGTTGATTCAGGTAGCGTTCGCTGAGGTCTTGCCACAGCTGTTCGAATCCTCCTTGCTCGAAAAACATTTTAATATTTTTGGGTTGCAAACCATGGGTGTGTAGTTTTATAAAAATATGCTCTTCAGCACCTTGTACATGAACATTCGCGGCTTCCCATAAGGCGAGGCGTTGAGCACTTGGTGGCGCATCACCAGAGAGTTCTCCACTTTCAATTTTGGGGATCACGCCCAGTTTTCGATTTTTCCAGTTCAGCATCAGCGGCCCTTGGATCATCAATAACTGATCTTTAAACCATTGCCCAACTTTGGCCCTTTCTCCGGTATCGTGCGATTTAGCGCAACCGGTTTCTTTTGCCCAATAAATGGAATTTACGGTTTGCGTTTGTGTGTCACTCGGTGCGGAAGGCATGGTCATATCGTAGACACAACCGGTATCCAACAAAACTTCAATCTCGTTGTTCACTCCGCACCAACGCCCATCAGGACGAGAATTATCCAGTGCCCAGTTACCATGAATAAAACCGTAGACCAACTCATCGGCCTCATTAGTGCGCAACAGTTGGTGTTTATTCGACATGAGCTGTTTAAAGTCATTCAGTGTTTGCCGCAAGTTTTCTGCAGTATCGTCATCGTGATGTAAATGAATATCGACGTCACCAAAGCCGCGGTCACAGGTTTTCTTGAGTTCTGAAATGATGTATTCGTCGTATTCTTCGATGGGGTAAAAGTAGGAGTGCTGTGGGTGATTGCCATCGGAGTCACGGTATTTTACTGCAATCGCTTCATAATTTTTGATCCAGCTGTCGACCAAACCTCGAGCGGTTTGTTGCGGTACCCCTTGAAAATAAGGTTCATAATGATCGGCAATGGCAAAGTAAATATACTTTTTCGGTGCCTTATTTTTTCGTTCGCTATGAGATTTTATGTAGGGTAAAATCCACAAATGCATATTACGTGATTTTAAAATCAGATAAAGTGCCAGCGCTGAGAAAACTGTTAATAAAAATACAATTGCCAGATATATCATTTATCGTTCAGCCTTTTTCCATTGAACCTGGTTGGTGTTTTCCAGGTAGCGTAAAAACCCTAAAAAGAGTGCAAAATTCATCACGGTAAAATACATGGGTACATAAATCAAAGTGGGTAACGATTGAGTGCGTCGTTTCCATCCATATAGGGCAACAGCGTAAAAAGCAATTTGCGCCAGCAGCAAACCGCCAACCAAAGGATCTTGCCATAACATCATGGAGCAAATAAAAATAATGATTAAAAAGTGCGGTGCAAGCCAACGTAATAACTTGTGACTGATGAAAGCAAAAGCAAACCAATGCGTAGGCGGAAACAAATAGCTTGATTCGAATCGTGTGGTTTGATATCCACCAAACGTCATACGAATTTTCACATTAATATCGTCCATTAAGTCGATTGACGCTGGTTCAGTGGATTTGGCATTTTCTTCGTATATGACCCGCCGACCGCTTTTAACAATGTCAAATGTGATGGCCGCATCATCATTAACTTTGTGAGCGGGAATGGGGTTAAAGCACTCACGTCGTACTGCTAAAATTTCGCCTTCGGCTGCGGTGATGGAACCAAGTTGGCTTTCTAACCGTTTGATTGCGGCTTCGTAGCGCCAGTATAAACCGTCACCGGCTGCTGCTTCACGATCGCTACTATCGTAAATATGTTTGGCACCGGTTACAGCGCCTATCTCGTCGTCCTCAAAATGGCGTATCAGTTGTTTAATAGCGTCTTCACTAAAGTCATTATTGGCATCGGAAAAAACAAGAATATCTCCCGTTGAATGTTCTACCGCACGATTCAATGCAGCGGATTTTCCTCCCCTTTTCGGGTCGTGGAGACCAATAACGCGATCAGAATATCCTTTGACGATTTCAGCGGTGCTGTCGTCGGAACCGTCAGAAACAACAATGATTTCTAATTGATCGCGTGGATAATCCAGTTGGAATGTATTCGACAGCTTTTGTTCGATCACTTTTTCTTCGTTGTAAGCCGCAATAATAAAGCTGACTTTTGGCACATTATTGAGTTCATCAACCTTAGAAACTTTTAACTCGTGTTCGTCTATTTTGTTGTAGGTCAGTACTTTTAATAACAGGGGATAACCAAAATAGTTGTAAAGAAAAAGTACCGCACTTGCCCATAACAGAAAGTAAAGCAAAGATTCAATCATGATTGTGTTCCTTTAACCGACTCAATGGTGAGCATCACTTTTTGTAAACTGAGTTTAAATGAGTTTAATGAGGAAGCTTTTTGGGAGTTGACGTGAAACCGTTCACCAAAGTGATGTAAGAAAAATAGTATCAATAATAGAGTTTGTTGTTGTTCGTTAATACCGAATTTTTGACAGTAAAATTTTATACGTTGGCTATCTTGCTCGGAAAGATCTCCATCAAGGAGCTGACAAAAAGCTTGTCCAAATTGGCAGTGCTGCTTGGTTTCGTTGTTGTAATTGACGAGATAAAACACATCGAGTAGAGGAAATCCTTGCAGTTGAGACAGTTCCCAATCAATAATTGATGCAATTTGGTACTGTTCATTCAGCAAAAAATTTTCTAACTTTGCATCACCATGAAATGTGACCGATGGCAACGATAACCTTTCAAGCTGAGCATTAATAAACGCTTCCACTTGTTGGATTTGAGCTTCGTAACCAGGTGTGCGTTGATTTAAAGTGGTTACCCAACGTTGTATGTATTGTTTTTGCTGTTCAATATCGAACGTATTGTTATACGTTGACTCGGCGAGTTGCATGAGCGCTTCAAAAGCATTGTCAGTCATTGACTCAATTGCATGGTGAGGCACGTCGACTGTGAGTCCGATGCCTTGCTGCATGATAAAGGTATTAAATCCATGAAGTAAGCAGTGTTTTACCTCACCATTCACTAAATTTTTGTTATTCTCGTGATCAAGCAAAGTTTTAATCGTATGCATCTCGTTATGGCGCTGTTCTACCGCAGCTTGACTAAAAGCGAGTACTGCAACATAGCGCCGTACTGGAATAGCGGCATCAGCAAAACTGAAAATCAGCTTACCAAACTTATAGAAAACACCTGTCCATTGAATGTCTTGTTGAAGCTCGAGTTGATCAGCGACTTCGGACTTTAAAATGTCAATAAGATTTGGCGAAGCGTTTTGGGATTGCACCATCCAAATGTGAGTATTGTTAAAACATCGACAGAGCGTTGAATTAAAAAGTAACTTTCGGACTTTTTCTTTCGCTAAAAAGGTGTTTTTATTGGTAAAGTAATGTTGGTGTGCAAAAGAGTCGTGAATGTTATTTTGATAACAGGTTGATGGTAACCAATTAATGATTGCATCAGGAAAAATTTGTTTCATTTGTTGTAGGCGATTAAAGCGAAAGCAGTTCAATGCTACCGATAGAGGGTGTTTTCGAAAATTTGTTAACCGATAGATGTTCGCTTCCAAACATATGAGCGCACGTTTGTCTTTTAAGTGCTGGTGATAAACGATTTGTAAAAGCGAATCGTTTGCGGTATGCGAATAGTCTTGAATAATGGCTGCGTCAAATTGTTGTGTTTCTAAACTCTCAATGTCAGGATTGACAACCACTTTTGAAGCCAGTTGTCGTAAGAAAATGAGAGTGGACTCATCGAAGGTGCCCAACATTAGCAGTTCACCAAAAACAGCATCCCCAAGCATCAACCACCAGGGTAAAGGAGAGCTTTTGGCGACAAACCCTTGTGCAGTATCATTCATAGTTATTTAATAAAAGACTTTAAGTAGTAGTAAAACATGGGGATTCTGGCGTTATAACTGATAGCGTGTTGCAGTTGTTGGCGCGCTTTATGTGAGTGTTTTTTCCAGAGTAACGATTTAGCGTACTCAAAATGAATATTTGACAAGGCTTTCGCTGAATCAAAGCCCGCATTTTGGCAGGCAACATTATTTGCTTTAACGAAACGGCTGAGCACGCGTATGTTGTTTTCAAAACTGTCACCGTCGGAACTCAGGCCGTCTTCACTAACGTAAATCGTTGCTAACACTTGATGCAAATAGCCAATAGGAAAGAGCAGCGCAATACGAAAATAAAGATCCAAGTCTTCAGCAGACTTCAGTGATTCGTCGAACAACCCTACTTGATCGAGAACCGATTTTTTAATCATGACGGTAGGTAAGCCAAAATAGGGATCTTCGAGCACTTCTTTCAGACCATAAATGGCACTTTCGTTGTGAGGGATCACTTGAAACTTTTCTTTTAACACGCCATCTTTGTTAATTCTAGCGTCGGTAAAACAAAGGCCAATTTCCGGGTGTTGATTAAAAAACTTCAGTTGTTGTTTGGTTTTTTCGGGTTTCCAAACGTCGTCAGAATCGGCGAAAGCAACAAACTCACCTTGTGCCTCTTGAATGCCGCGATTACGGGCTTGAGATGCACCACCATTTTTCTGATAAATGTATCGTACTTTGTCATTAAATTTTTCAATCACCTGTTGAGTGTTGTCGGTGGAGCCATCATCCACCACGATGACTTCCAGATTTTGATACGATTGATCGAATATGGCATTCAGTGATTTTTCCAGGCAGTATGCCCGGTTATAGGTGGGTAAAATAACGGTTACCAAAGGCTTTTCCATATTAATGTTCTCCAAACAACTGAGGAAAGCACATTAAGGCTTTAAAATGACTGTTGTCGATATAATACTCGACGTGTAGTCGCTTCAAAGTAAAATGCTCTTTTAATGGTAAAGCATTCACGCCCGATAGATAAGAAAAACCAATTTGGTAGCCCAGTTCTTTTGCGATATCGATTGTAGTCTGGTTAAAGGCATTTTCGTTACCATCAGGGTAAGATACCGACACCACCGGATGTTTTAACTGCTGTTCCATAATCGCTTTTGAGTGCTCCAACTCGAACCGTTGTTCATGATCGTCTTGCTGAGTCAGAATAGGGTGAGTGACTGTATGAGAGCCGAAGTCGATCACTGAAGCATCCATTTCTCGCACTTGTTCCCAGTTGAGCATTTTGCTTTGGCGATTATTTAATTGACTGATGAGATCGGCATGTTGAGTAAACAAGTGATTTAATGCGATTTGACGATCGGAATTGCTGATGGCTTTAAAATCGGAGAGTACACGTGCGATGGCTGCTTCACGGTTTTCTCCATTAAGTCGATAGTTTTTATTCAAAGGTTTAATGACGAGCTCGTCGCCTGGAAATCGACGAACCAACGCCGCCAGTTGATCAAACCATATAGAACCATCACTGGATATAAAATCAGTACTGATGAATATCGTTGCTGGACAATTGTACTTTTTTAAAATCGGAAAGGCCGAATGGTAGTTGTCATCGAATCCATCATCAAAGGTTAACAAAACCGCATTTTTGGGAAGAGGTATCCCGTCATTAATGTAATGTTCGAGCTGGGCCATGCTGATGGGGTTGAAATATCGAGTTAGAAACTTCACTTGAAACTCGAACTGTTGTGTTGAGGCGCTAATAAGTTCGAGATCGTAATCGTAATTTTCCGGATTGATATCGCACACTCGATGATAAGCCAGCACCAATAAATTATTGTGTCCGCTGCCTTTTAGTCGAGTCATCAAACCATCGGGAAGTGTCCAGTCAATTAATTTAGCAAAGGCATCTTTTTTTCTCATGGACTATTCCTTGGCTGTTTTACGCATAATTTTTATACGCCAAAATTGAGCCACTTTTTCGCGTTCACTCGCGTCAAGAAACCAGTTAGATTTAAGTAGCGCAATCAAATAAAACGATACTAATACCGCCTTTAGCGGCATGCTAATATAAAGTGCCAGAGAGCTAATGGGTAACGACATTAAGTAAAGTAAGCAGGCGAACAGTAGGCTGAGTAGCATTCGTTTGTTATCGTAAGTCACAGCAAAATATTGTTGTGACTTTTTATGCATGAGTATAAGTGATATTAAACTGGTTACAATTAATGTAATGCAGGCCCCGTAAATACCCATAACAGGGATCAAGGAAAGATTGCCAACGGTACTCACTATCGCTGACACTACGCCAATATAGAAAAAGTATTTGGTTTTTTTTGCGTAAAGGATTCCCGTCTGAATGGGGTAGTTCATGATTTTTAATATGGAAGCAATCATGATGATAGGTACAATGACACTGGCCGGCCAAAACTCTTTTGCAGAAATTAACTTCAGCAAATCATCGATAAATAAACTGATCCCAAGCGCTACAAACACCGTGGTATAACATAAATATTTTACGATATCACTTTGGATTGCGGCAGCATTGTCATTTTTCATAATGGAAAAACGAAATGAGCCGTAAGAGCGACTGAATGGTTCGCCGATCAACTGTTCGATAATCATGCTGAATTTCATTGCCAGCATATAGATACCAACGGTACCCAAAGCATCGAGGTAATTTAAACTGAACTTATCGACATTAGAAGCGATAAGCGAGGTGATGGTGCCCAGTAAAAAGGGTAAACTGTATTTCAGAATTACGGTAAGCTTGTGATAGTGAAAGGCCAATTGACACCGAGAAAGCGTAAACACGGTCAGAATCAACCAACCGATTAATACAGCAATGAAATTGCCAAGTAAAATTCCGAGTACGCCCTGATTAGCGAAAATCACTAAGTAAATATTCAACGCAACTTGAATTAAAAGTTTCGCAATTGCAATGTATACAAAAAATAATGAGCGCTCTATAGCGCGAACATAGGCCAAACAAATTTGTGACGACAGCTCAAAAACGAGTGTACCGAGTATGATTAAAACGCCGTTGCTGTAGTCTTCTGATGAAAATACCAGTACCGAAAGCTCTTGATACCAGATGCCAACCAGTGATACGCCAACCAAACTCAGTACGAGAGCGGCGATGTAATTGGTGGAAATCACAGCATTACGATTTTTATCATCGTCGTAATCAAAGTAAAAGCGCAACGTCGCATGGGCCAACCCAATAGAAAGGAAGCCTGAAATTACCGCACTCACACTGTAAAACAGTTCCAGTGCGCCATATTCGCTGGGTGTTAAGTAATTGGTGTAAACCGGTAGCAGTAAAAACGCACCAATGCGGTTGATCACGTTACCAATCGCATAAATGTAGGAATGTTTGAAAAAACGGCCGATTTCTTTTTTCTGTTCTGCCACGCTAAAACCTGATTATGCTTTTGCTGGTGAAAGTAATTGCATGTCGGTTAATACCTGTTGCATGCTGGTCCAGGAAAAATCTTGAGTGAGTTGCCGTAATCGCTGCTCGCATTTTTCCAGATTGTTGTAATGTCGGAACTTTGAAAAGCGACTGATGCCGTTGATACGGGGTTGTTGCGGATCGACTTCCCAAGGATGAATATAAAACACGAAAGACCGATTATTATTATTGAGTTGGCGCAAAGCCCAGCGCGTAAACGGATAAGGAAACAAACGAAAATAACCGCCACCAGCAATCGGTAAGGTGAGTCCTGCTTTTTTGAGCGTTGAGATTGGAAACTCCACCAGTTTTGCACCGGAAGGTGTCGTTAATAGGTGGGGCTCGGGGTTGATATCCGGAATGCCGTAGTTGTCATGGCGCATCGGAAAAATACTGGAGTCGTATTGGTATCCAGCTTCGGCAAGAATGTCCAGTGCCCAAAGTGATTTTTCGGTAATGGAGTAAGTTGCAGCGCGATAACCTAAAATCGGCTGTTGCACCAGATCTTCGAGCAACGCTTTGGAATCGAATGTTTCTTTACGAAACACTTCAATTTCCTGTTTATAAATCAATTTGTGGGACATACCGTGTGAGGCAACTTCATGCCCTCGCATTGCGATTTCTTTCACCAGTTGTGGATATCGCTGGGCAATCCATCCGAGTACGAAAAACGTTCCCTTTTGCTGGCGTTCATCAAGCATGTCGAGGATGAGATGCGTGTTCTTTTCTACACGACAATCGTAAGTATCCCAGTGGTTGGAGTCGACGGCTTTGCTCATGGCCTCTACTTGAAAGTAGTCTTCAACATCGACCGTAAAAGCGTTGCGGATTGAGTGTTTTGGCACCAGCGAAAATCCTTTTCAGTTGTGATTGCAATTGGTTCGATGCAATCCGATAAGGTTTTGACAAGGGCGGCTATTTTACGATTATTGGGCGTCAATTACTACGCCCAAGCTTTAGGGTTTAGCCAAAAGTAAAACCATTATCGAGGTTATACTCCCAATTTTCGAATGTTAAGTTACGGTAGGGTAACCTTCTAAAACTCAATTTCGAATGGAAGCTTGTGTGCTCGCTTTCCGGTTGCTTGGAAAAGAGCATTGGCCAACGCCGGAGCCAGTGGCGGTACGGCTATTTCTCCCACGCCGCCAGGAGCATGTTGGTTGCGCATCAATTTCACGTGAATGTGCGGTGTATCGGCGATAGTCGGAATAGGGTAATCGTGAAAATTCGACTGTTTCACCCGACCTTGCTCAATATTGATTGCTGTGCGGGTTGCGCTCAGTGCGTACAAAATACCGCCTTCCATTTGCGCGTGAACCGCATTGGGATTAATCACTAGTCCACAGTCGGTTACACAGTAGATATCACTGATTTTAATACCATCATTGCTTTTAACCAGTTTGACCACTTGCCCGCAATAACTGCCAAACCCCTGGTTGAGGGCAATACCGAAAAACGTATCGGGCGAACTCGTGATATTCGAAAACTCGACCAGGGTTTCAAACAGCTGTTGCAGTCGCGGATCAGACTTCAAACGTTGACGTCGAAAATTGATGGGGTCTTGTCCGATATGATGTGCCAGATGATCAATAAAGGATTCAATGACAAACGCATTATGAGCGGGACCAATGGCACGCCAAGAGCCGACGGGTACGCCAGTTTTTTCCACGTGATAATCGATGTGTAGACCTTCCAGTTGGTAAGCTATATTGCTCGCTCCTCCGGTTGAGCGGCCGTGAGAGGGGCCGACGACTCGATGTTGCCAGTGCTCGATCCGTGCTTCACTGGTGTTGTCCGACAAATGGGCGGCAATTTTGTGCAAGGTATAAGGGCGATAGTAGTCGTGTTGAATGTCTTCACTGCGTGACCAAATCAACTGAATTGGAAAGCCACTTTGCTGCGCGATTTGTACCGCCTGTTGAACAAAATCACTTTGCAATCGACGACCAAAGCCACCGCCCATATTGGTGGTATGAAGTCGAATGTCGCTGCCAAACATTTTTGCCATCACTTTTTTAACGCCCGATTCGAGCAATTCGCGCGCGATGCTTATCGCTCCAGCTGGATTCTGAGTAGGCGTCCAGATATCACAACCGTTATCGTCAATTTTAACGGTGCAGTTCATTGGCTCCATCGTGACATGGGCCTGTGAAAAGATTTCAAATTCGGCGCTCAGTGTTGGTGCACTAGAAGGGGCTGCTTTTCCTTTTTCTATTTCTGGAGAGCCTGGTTGTTGCAACAATTGTTGGTAGGAGCGGCGGATGATGGCATCGCTTTTGGGTGACGGTACGTCGTGCCATTCGATATTCAATTGTTTTAAGGCCCGCTCCGCTCGCCAGTAACTGTTAGCCACTACGGCAACGGCATTTTTTAACTCAACGATGGCTAGCACGCCTTTGGTTTGTAAAACATTATTTTCCGTTACCGACTTCAACTTGGCGCCAAATTGAGGTGCTTGAGCGATGGCGGCGTATTTTAAGTTCGGAATTCGTTGGTCGATGCCGTAATGGATGTTTCCAGTCACAATGGCTGGGTCATCCCTATTTTTAAAAGAAGTGCCGACTTTTTTTAGCGCCTGATTTTGTTTTAATACCGGATTTTGCGGAGGTGTTTGCAATTGAGCCAGACGGCTTAGTGTACCGTAGTCTTGGCTTTGTTGATTGTCGGTACGGATCACTTTACCCGCTTGAGTGATACAGAGAGAGTCTTTAATTGACCAGCTGCTTGCCGCCGCAGCGATCAACATCGCACGCGCCGAAGCGCAAACTTGACGTAACGGTAACCACATTTCAATCATGCTGGCGCTTCCTGCCGTGGTCATGTTACCGAGCGCTTCATCATAATCGACGGATAACACTTCAATTGCATCCCATTCGATATCCAATTCATCGGCAACAATGGCGCACAATGATGTGCGAATACCTTGGCCCATTTCCATTTTTGGTAGGGTTAATAGCGCAAGCCCTTGAGCGGTTATTGTAAGCCAGGCGTTGGCGACAAAACTTTCGGAGTCGGAGCTTGACGAACAGCCACTTAACGGAATACCTAAAGTTAATACTCCGCCGGTGGTCGCACCGAGACGTATAAATTGGCGTCGATTAAGCGGGAGCGAATTGTTATGGTTCATTTGGGCTCCTGAAAAGGGTCGATTAAAGGTTAGAAACGGCCTCTGGGAGAGTAACTGAAGCCGATGGCAATGGAACTTGAGTCTGCACCGTAAAACGCCGATGTTGTGCCGTCACTTGAAGCCTGCCGTTGGCTTAACTCAACAAAAAAAGCGACATCGGAATTAAATGATTGGCTGTAATGTATTTCAGTAAGCGTCACTTCGTTTTCTGTCACTGGAGCCAGCGGATTGTCGAAATTATTTTTGGTGTAGGTCACATTCATCGATAAGGTCGCACGGTTATTGGCACGAAACAAACGACTGATGGGGTAACTGCCCGAAAGCGTTAGCCCGCGTTGACGCTCTCTTTCGTTCATTACCGTACTTTCGGTATGGGTTCGAAACATACGTGTGGTGATGTTAAAGCCATCGTTCGTGTAAATGTAGGACAATGAGGCTTCGTCCACTTTTTGCGCGTTAATAAAGTTATTGCTTTCGCTGTCAATGACGGCTTCACCGCCAGAAAAGTCAACGTCAATCTCGGAATCAAAACCGGTACGAGCGTAAAAGCGCAGCGATTGGGTAAAGTTCATTTGCCGGTTTATAGTAAGGCTTGCCAGTTCGGTATCGAGCTCATTTTTAAGATCGTCTTGAATAACCGATTGCCCAAGTTCCACTTGAACACGTGTGGCACGGCCGCTCACGACCCACCGTAAAAATACATCGTATTGTTGGTAATCAATGCCGCGACTGGATTCGTATTCTACATTTTGCTGGCTTCCGACCAGATAAAAGGTTTGGCTGGAATTTAATTGCCTCTGGTAGTCCAAACTGAGTTGTTCAGTGTGCCGTGAACCGTCGAACGTATCGGTGCCAGTGCTGATGTTGTTATTGCGAGTTTTGGTATAGTTGCCAGTAATATTAACGCGTTCAACCGAGCTCAACCGAAAAAAGTAAGCGGGTATCGCAGCAATGGTATTGGTTTCGCGAAGATTGCCAACCGACTGAGTGGAAAATCGGTTTTGTGGCGATTGGGTTAACGTATCGACCAGTCGAAAAGTAAAGTTACTGGTTGTAGGGTGGTAATTGAGACTGCCGCTGAATTCTTTTTGCTTTTGATCGTCGGTGGTTTCGTCAGAAAATCGCTCGTGATTAAATGTGCCGGTAAAGTTGGCATCCCAATTTATATTACTGCTGTTGCGTAAACTAAAGGAAAAACCGGTCGCATACGTATTGCCAGCACGAGGCGTTGCGCTTTGATTGATGTTATCGCTGCGGCGAACATTACTGTTAATGGTGTACTCGTACTCTGCACACCATCCTGTAATCGAAGTGACGGTGGTTAGCAGCAAACAAATCCTTGTTAAATTGATTTTCATATTAAAACTCGTTCAACACCACACCCGCCAGTTTTTGTTCGCCAACCGCCAACGCTGCGTACTTGATTTCTTCCTCGCTGCACTTGCCGTAGGGAACAACCAATATGATTTTGTCGCAAAGATCGGCCAGTATTCGAGTATCGGCCGATTGCGTGATACTGGGTGCATCGATAATCGGAAAACGCTCTGGGTAACGGTGCAAAATATTCGACATTAGACGTTTCATTTTACCGGACGTAAAGTACTCTGCTGCATTGACCCGGCGTTTACCCGATGGTAACAGGCGCACACGTGGAATCGGTGTTTTATAGAGTATTTCTTCGTCACTGTATTGCTCACTTTCTAGATAGTCAATGACACCGATATCGGAATCCACATCGAGGAATTCCTGCAATTGAGGATTGTTGATATTAGCATCGATTAACAGCGAAGTTTTTCCTTCATCTAAAGCAAAAGTCGCTGCCAGATTGACCGCTACTTGGCTGCTGCCGCCCCCGGGCACAACAGATGTGATTAACGTGGTGAAATTTTCTTTTTCCGATTGAGCGAGAAGTTTGGTGCGCAGGTTTCGATACGTATTGAGCAGTACGGTGTCTCGCATATTTGCATGGATAATCCCTTTAGCATTCAACTCTTGTTGACTGAATACTTTACCTTGCGCCATTTTCGAAATCATCTTTCGCGCGGACGCCAAATTAGCCGGATCTTTACTGCGTGCAATGGTGGACTGCTTCTCTTCGGCGACTTCTTTGGCAACGGCTTCTCTTACTTTTTCTTCATCGGCTTCTTCACCGACAACGCGCATTGCTTTTTCAATAATACTCATAGGTTACCTCGGATGCGCAAGTAAATTTGAAAACCGTACAAGGTCCAAACAGACAGTACCACCAGCGTCATTACAGTAGCCTTTAAAGCGATGGCTTTGCGTTGTGCTGGTGTACTGGCAGGATAAACCGCAGCTAATACGTTTAATTTTAGCTTATCCGTGAAGAAGTGCTTGTCGCGAACTTTTTGGTCAAGCAAGCTTAAGCCAAAAGCAACGCCCACCGGGATCGCGAATGATAAAACCAATCCAGCGAGGATGATGTGGGTAAAAGAAATACCTTTTGGCGTTATTGGAAAGGTCGCATCTTCTTGAACTTTAACCGTTAACCCCTGGTTTTCAATGTCGATGTTCATTGAAATACGTGCATTTTCCCGTTGGGACAACAGTTGCTGATACATGGTGCGATTGACCTGGTTATCGCGAGTGAGTTCGGCCAGTTCTGCTTCTACCGCGTTAATACGGTTTTTGGTTTCGCGTTCGCGCTCCATTAGTGTTTCAATTTGTTGTTTGCGCGAGGTGAGTGATGATAATTCCGTTTGTGAACGTAAAATCTGACGCCGTAATTCTTGAGCGATAGGACCATCTCGTAACTCGGTTGTTCCGGGGAGTGTTCCTTTTTTGCGAGCCTCTACTTCTTTACGAATTTGCTCCTCAAGCGCGGCGATTTGACTTTTCAGTTGAACAATATCTGGGTAGTCGTCCATGTAGGTCAGGCGCAAATCTGCTAGCCGGCTTTCGAGCTCGCCAATGCGCGAGCTCAGTTGACTTTCTCGAGCAATACTGGACGCATTTTGTGTTCCGCTTTCTCCAGCTAATTGACGTTCACGCGCTTGCAGTTTCGAACGTTCTTCGTAGATTTGCATTTCTACGCCTTCCAGTTGACGTTTTAATTGCAATAGTCGCTCGTCTGCAGCAGTATCCGCACCGGGTGTTGCATCAATATTTTTGGCTCGAAATCGTTTAATGGCTTCTTCCGCTTCAATCAATTTGCGATGGTACTCTTCAACTTGACGGTTGATAAATTCGAACGCCTGACGGCTTTCTTCGCGTTTGGCTCGAAGTGACTCTTCAATAAAGATATCCATCATTAATTTGGTGGTATCGTAGGCTCGCTTGGGGTTTTCATCACGGTAATTAATGGTGATCAAATTGCCACGACTTCCTCGAATTTCGGTGCGATTGCGAATCGACTCTTTCTTTTTATCTTTTTCTACTTCTGTCGGTTCAGAGTCGAACCATTGGGAATTTTCTAAAATACGGTCCATCGATTTGCGACTGAAAATAATTTCTCGCGCAATTTTGGCGCGATCCACTGCGCTGGCGTTGACCGCCGAGTCGGGCAACAGAGGTTGTAGAATACTTTGTTGTTCGACAAATACTGAACCAGAGGAATCAAACTCTTTTGGCCAAACGAGTGCCAGAGCTAAAAATGCGATGGAAATGATGACGTAGAGCGTTGTTACCAATACTTTGCGTTGCCAACTCTCTCGAAAAAGTCGTTTGATGAGTTCGCCGATGGATAAATTCATAAAACTGCTCGATTAAAAGGTTCGTTCTGGAATAGAAATGATGTCGCCAGGTTCAATCGCGATATTGGTACGCATATCGCCATCGTTTAGAATATCGAACAGCTCGATATCAATCGTTTCCATTTTGCCTTTAATTTTACGGAACAACTTTGTGCTGTTGGCGGCAGCAAACTCATTTAACCCTCCAGCTTCCAGCACAACATCCAATACGGTCATGCCTTGACGAAAGTTAAGAGAACGGGGCGCTCGTACGGCACCGGTAACGCGTACACGTGATAAAAACTCATGACTGCGCAGTTGAACCAAAATGACGGTGACTTGCGGGTCTCGAATGAACCGAGTCAGTCGTTCAGAAACTTCGGTGGAAACTTCCGCTGGCGTTCGACCTCCGGCTAATACTTCTCCGACGAGAGGCACGGTGATCATACCATCGGGGCGAACTGGAACGGTGATGGATAGGTCTGGATGTCGCCAGACGTTTACCGCAACTTGATCGTCAACACCGATATGGTATTGATCCACCAATATACGCGAGTTTTCACTCACTTCCGGGCCGTAACTGACGGTTTCCGGTAAATTATTACAGGCCGCTAAAAATACCAAACACACCAATCCTACTAGTCTTTTCATTGTCTCCCCCTATCGAGCCCCTTTACCCAATATTATCACTTCAACCGTTTGCAACAATACCAACGCATCCATTAAAACCGAGTGATTTTTTATGTAGTACAGATCATATTGTAGCTTATTATAAGCGTCATCGAGACTGGCGCCGTAGGGATATTTGAGTTGTGCCCAACCCGCTAAACCGGGTTTCACACGATGGCGTGTATTAAAGAACGGAATTTTCTGATCCAGCTCGGCAACGAACTCTGGCCGTTCAGGTCGCGGACCAACAATACTCATATCCCCTTTGAATATATTGATAATTTGCGGTAACTCGTCGATTCTCACTTTACGAATGAACTTGCCAATGCGTGTGATGCGGGCGTCATTCTGGCTGGCCCATTGAGCTCCGTTGGACTCTGCATTCACTATCATGCTGCGAAACTTGAGCAGTTTGAAAACTTTGCCATTTAAACCGACACGTTCTTGACTGTAAAATATTGGCCCTTTAAAACCACTTTCGATGTATATGCATAATGCGGTCAATAAAAGAATGGGAAACATAATGATTAAAATGACCGCACTAAAAACAAAATCGAATAACCGACGACAAAATGCGTCAAAGCTACCCTGTTGACTGCTCTCTGAAAAAATCATCCAGCTCGGATTGAGCATATCAAGACGAACCATTCCTTGCTCACGTTCCCAGAAAGAGACTAAGTCGATAACATTCACTTTTAACAGTTTGCAGTCGAGCAGTGCATTCATAGGCATTCGATTGCGGCGGTCACTAATGGCGACAACCACTTCATCAATATCGTAAGCCAGACAGTAGTCGGCCAGGTTATCGCCCGGTTTCACCAGAAAGCGTTCATCAATAACCGCTTCTTCACCGGGAACCTCAACAAAGCCGTGGATCACATAACTTCGACGGGAGGGCGCCAGTGCTTTAATAGAGTTGCCCGAGCCCAATAAATTTTTGACTTGTTCACTGGCCCCGAGCACCAGAATTTTTCGTCTGAGTAATCGGCCGTCCACGGTGTGATGGAAGATAAGCCGTGTAATGACCAGACCAACAAAGGCACTCAAGAATGAGTACGCCAGTAAACCGCGACCGAGCAGTAATTCTGGCACCAGGTAATAAAGCACAAAGAGCGAAAGCCCACCAAGCAGTAGACTGATAAACACACGTACGACGATCGAAGGAAAATAATGATCACCCTGTGGGCCTGGTGTTTGGTATTGGCCCATGGCAACCAGTGAAAACATGATTAAAACGGCAAATGTGAAGGCTCGCCAGGCGAAATTGCTGAGTTCCTGATCATCGGGCTGCCAAACGAGTTCACCGAAACGTAAGTATTCACCCGCATAAACGGCCATAAATAATACGGCGAATTCAAATGCCATCAGCAATAAGAAAGGCGTTCTGAAGTGATGATTAAAAATTTTTATCGAAGCCATCGTCACCTATCCCTGTAATGGTCGAGCATCCCTGTAAGCGCGAATGAACAGCTTACGGCATAATACTTACCAGGAAAATATATACTTTATGAAGCTGCAATTGATATTGAATGTCGTCGATATTCAACATCGCACATTGAAATGAATATCCCAATCAGAGTTCGCTGTTGGGAAGGCGGAAAATTCTACAGTCAGCGTATACAAGTGTCAATCACGCATCGTGTGATGAAGTTCAAAATTTAGTTTCGAGATATCGGTATTAGTGCGTTGTGGCTTGTGCTTCAACAAAAGTGATGAGACTTCCAACGGTCTCAAACACTTCCGCAGTTAGATCGTCATCATCAACCGTAAAATGAAAGCTTTCTTCCAGTGCGGTTATGATGGATACGATAGCCATGGAATCGAACTCGGGAAAGTTGCCCATCAGCGGTGTCGTGTCCGACAAATCTCGGGTGGACAGGTCTAATGACAAGGTGTCAATCAGGAGCTGTTTCACGCTGGTGGCTAAATCTGACTGCTTCATATCGGGATCTATTACAAAATTTGGCGCGATTTTATCAATATCCGCTCGTCATTGCACATAATTATTTGGTGGTAAATAACCAGCGGTTACCGACAAGTTCTAGAATTATCACGTTATTTTCCTTATGCTATCGGCAACTCTAATCGTGAGAATAATCCCGTGACAGCACAGCAGACTTCATTCGATAAAGACAAAATTAAAATCGTGTTACTGGAAGGCATTCATGCCAGTGCAGAAAAAGTATTTCGAAACGCTGGGTATAATCAGGTGGTGACCGCCAGTAAATCCCTCCCCCTTGGCGAACTTAAAGACGTACTGGCTGATGCGTATTTTCTTGGTATTCGGTCACGTACCCAGATCACACCTCAACTGCTCGATCATGCGCCAAAACTTGCAGCCGTTGGCTGTTTTTGTATTGGAACGAACCAGGTTGATCTGGCGACTACCGAGATCCGGGGTATTCCGGTATTTAACGCGCCTTTTGCTAATACACGAAGTGTAGCCGAGCTGGTTTTGGCAGAAATGATTCTGCTACTGCGAGGTATTCCGCAAAAAAACGCCGGTGCGCATCGTGGCCAATGGTTAAAGTCGGCAGCCAACTCCTATGAAACGCGTGGTAAGACACTGGGAATTGTCGGTTACGGTCACATCGGTACACAAATTGGCATTTTGGCAGAAAATTTGGGTATGAACGTGCAATATTACGATATTGAAAGTAAGTTGGCGTTAGGTAATGCGCAACCGTCTGAGAGTTATGAGCAATTACTCGCAACATCGGACGTGGTTACTTTTCATGTTCCGGAAACGCCTCTAACCAAAAACATGATGAATGAGGAAGCGTTTCAACATTTAAAGTCGGGCGCCATTCTGATTAACGCATCGCGTGGTACGGTCGTGGATATCGATTGTTTGGTTGAAGCATTACGCTCGGAGAAGGTGTCCGGTGCCGCTATTGATGTGTTCCCGGTTGAACCAAAATCCAATCAAGATGAGTTTCTATCGCCACTGCGTGAATTTGATAATGTCATTCTGACACCGCATGTTGGTGGCAGCACCATGGAAGCACAGGCCAATATTGGCATTGAGGTGAGTGAAAAATTGGTGAAATACTCGGATAACGGCTCGACTTTATCGGCGGTTAATATGCCGGAAGTGGCTTTGCCTTCTCACGCCGGTAAACATCGCATTTGCCATATTCATCGTAATACGCCGGGCATCTTAGCCAAAATCAACGACATTTTTTCGTCAATGGACGTCAATATCGCGGCGCAGTTTCTGCAAACCAGTGAGCAGGTGGGGTATGTGGTTACCGATATCGATCAATCGTCGAGTGACAAAGTGTTTGAAGAGCTGAGGCAAATTCCAGGAACCATTCGAACGCGTATCCTTTATTAGTTCACTGCTGGTGATTTCGCTTTAACCTGAGAAGCATTGCAAGCAGGCGGCCCTGAGTGGTGTGGTTGAAACACTTTGCCCACCACAAAGGTACCGGGTGAGCCCCCAATTCTTTTTTGAATGTGTTTTCCGCGCCCATCAGTAAATTGTACTCGGTGTATGCGTTTTGAATAGCGGACTGTATGGCAAAATAATCAGCGACTTTACCCGGTGTGGGCTTCATATTATGTTGGAATCCACTTTGGTATGCGTAAATGACTGAGCGACATTTCAGGTTGTACAAAACCGAAACCGGTTTGTCATTCACTTTTAAAAGTCTCAGTTCTAACATATCGGCGTGGTGCAATAAAGGAAGCACCGTTTGATGAAATTGAAAGAATTTTTTTGATGCGAACAACCCTTTTTCACCCACCGATTGCCACCGACTTTGATGTAACAGAACCAACGTATCAAAAGACGAAAGAATATGGGAGTCTGAAGTAACCAGGCTTTCTTCAATGTGTTCCAGTGACGTGAATTTTCTTAAAGAACGTAACAAATTTTTGCGTTTTTCTGTCGGTAATTGTTGGAGATAATCTTCCCAAGTAGAAGGTAAAGAAACAACCCAGGAAAAGTGATAGCTTCGGTTTCGCGAAAAGATGCCTTGTTTATTCATTAAGGGTTGCAATTGATTGATAAAATGTGAGTCTGGCAGCAGTTTGTTTAATGCGAGCCAGTCCCACTCGGTGTCTTGGCATAATATATTGGCGATAGCCTCCAAACAGCCTGATGCATGATTGGGATCGAGTAAGATGTCTTGATTTTCGCTGGCCACTTCGTCTTTTTCGTCTTCTCCTTGTCCGATAAAACGCAAACATTGCGTGCCGAAAGGGCCATCGCAACGGTACAAAGGCATTAGACCGACCAATTGCTCTCCACAGCGGACCGTAATGATAAACAGTTGCCAGTCTTGCGCATGAAATACCTGCCACCAGGTATGAAGCCACGGCCAGGAAATAAACGCATTGTTTTTGGAACTGCGGTACAGCAGAGATTGCCATTCATGTTCGAGCTGAGCAAACTCTGTTGACGTGGTGATAACTTTGGTGAGGTAATTGTGGGTTGTGTCGGCTGACAGTTCCTCACCGGTGAGTGGAAGTTGCATTCACAAAGAACAACCGTCTTATTTTTAAGTCATTAAAGTTTAGGTGAGAGGTAGCGTTTTGCAACTTTAAGGTGATCGAAATAGGGGGATGCGGCAGGCATCAATCCTGCCGTTATGAGCAAACGATTTAAGCAGTAAGCGTTTTTACGCCATCTTTGGTTGCCAACAACAATACATCAGCACCACGGGCGGCAAACAGGCCATTGGTAACAACACCGACGATTTGATTAATTTTTTGCTCCATCGCAATAGGCTGCAATATATCAAGGTTGTGCACATCGAGGATTTGATTCCCATTGTCGGTGATGAAGCCTTCGCGATAAACAGGATCGCCACCCAGCTTCACCAGCTCTCGAGCGACATGACTGCGTGCCATCGGTAAAACTTCTACTGGAAGCGGAAACCTGCCCAGCTTTTTGACCAGTTTGCTTTCGTCGGCGATGCAGATAAATTTTTCAGCCACAGCAGCAATGATTTTTTCGCGGGTAAGTGCACCACCCCCACCTTTAATCAGCTCCAGTAAATGATTACTCTCATCAGCGCCGTCGATGTATACAGGTAATCGATCAATGGCATTCAATTCGAACACTGGAATGCCGTGTTGCTTCAATCGAGTGGTGGATACTTCCGAACTGGATACCACACCTTTAATAAGATGCTTTTTAGTGGCCAGCGCATCGATGAAAAAATTGACGGTTGAGCCGGTACCGACGCCAACGACTTCATCTTCTTCAATAAATTCGAGCGCTTTTTCGGCAGCCTGTTGTTTCAGTTCGTCTTGAGACATGGGAACAATCCTGAGTGTTTTAATGGAAGCGATGTCGACTATTATAAACGGCTAATGTAGAAACCGCATTTAAAGCAAGGATAAAATGTAATGCCACTGTTGCGAGCTCACCGGTAATATCGACAGTCGCGAACCTTTGCGCAGCAAGGCGAAGTCGTCTTCCAGTAAATAGTTTTGCAGCTTCAGTTGTTTAAGAGTGATCGGTTGTTTCAGTTTTTCTATGAATTTTACATCCACCATAAACCAGCGTGGGTTGTCCGGATCGCTTTTTGGATCGTAGTAGTGGTTATTCGGATTAAAGGCCGTGTGATCCGGATAGCCACTGCGGACGATTTCAACGATGCCCACTATTGCTGGCACTTTGCAGCTGGAGTGGTAAAAAAAAGCCTGATCGCCAACCTGCATCTGGTCGCGCATCATATTGCGAACTTGGTAATTTCGGACACCATTCCAAGGTTCAGTCTGACCTGGGCAAGCGATTAAATCATCAATACTGAAGCTGTCCGGCTCCGATTTCATCAACCAGTAATTCATGTTCATTCGTTGGAAATGTTGAGGCGTTGCTCAAGTATAAACAAGCGGCGGGGTTAAAGTAAGCACTGGCTAAAGTCGGAAATCAACAACGAGCTATCTCAGCAATAAATAGGGGTTGCATCCGTGTGGCTTATAGGTGTAAAGTCTTTAACCCCCCTGCGCAAGGAATGAACAAAAAGATTCATCTGTTCGGGGGATTAAGGAAGCCAAAACTGAAGGAGCTCGATAAAAAAATAAAAAAAACCCGAATCTTAGGGTTTGGAGAGCACCATGAAGAAAAAGCCAGACATACTGGTGGTGCTGGCGGCTGTTTTAGGGTTGGGCATTGCGGTATCCAGCGTTGGTAGTACGGGTGATGTAAAACCCGAAGCGCAGGTTAGCAAGACTCAGGTCGCTCAGTTACATCAGTAATCAATAAGAAAAATAAAATCCCCCGCGCTTCGTCGCGGGGTTTTTATTGCCTAAGAAAAAACCTTCGAATACTCGAGTTTATAATTGAGCGGTGGTCACTCGTGGTGCATCGAAGTGATAGATACGTTGCGGTGTGATCACCGCGTCTAAGGGTAAATCCCAAGGTTCGACGGGTAATCCACTCACCAATTGTTGTTGATAAGCAACACCAACAAAAATCGGACGTTTCGAATCGTGACGTACATGCGCAAATGTCCGATCGTAAAAGCCTCCTCCCATCCCCAGTCGCGCGCCGTTGGTATCGAAAGCGACCAGTGGAAACAACACCAGTTCCAATTGGCTGATGCGGCAAAACCGATTGGGTAATACATCGGGTTCTTTAATTTGAAACCGGTTTTCAACCAGGTGACTGTTTATACGATAGGGCGCAAACCAGAGTCGATTCGGTGGCAATGGCCTTAGCACGGGTAAATAAGTCTTTTGATTTTGCTGCCAACAGTGCTCAAAAACCGAAGTTAAACCGAGTTCGCCATCTTGCGCCAAATAACCCGCAACATGTTGGGATTGTCGGAACAGAGACCATTGTTTTAATTGTACCAATAAGGCTTCGGCGGCTCGTTGTTGTTGTGCCGGTTCGAGCGTTTGACGAAATTGACGAATGCGCTGACGCACTTGTTTTTTATGTTGGGTAAGAGAATGGATCATATTAAAACGCGCTACCCGGAATGCCGTTACAGGTATTGGCCCTAGAACCCAAGGCTCTAGGTGGGAGTCTTGGTAATGGATCAGGCTTTCCGGTACATGCCGGACTTGCACACCACCATCAACAACCCAACTCCCTGTTACAGTATTATCGGCTCAAGGACGTTCTCTGCTGGCGAACACCCCAGGTAGCACTGGCTGTTATGTTAACTCTAACTGGCTATCGGATGCTAATACTTCTTCGATCTTGTACTTAAGTTGCGATAGCCGAGACGTATCGACCGTTGATTTGCCGCTGTCTTTGCTACCGTAGAGCAATTCAAAAGCCAAGTTCAGTGCCGCCATAACGGCAATACGCTCCGTGCCCACCACACGGCCACTGTCGCGAATTTCGCGCATACGGCCATCAAGAAAACGAGCGGCTTCTTGTAACTGATCGCGTTGTTTTTCCGGGCTGGAAAATTGATACTCGCGCTCCAGAATACGCAGGGTGACCGAATTGCTGTTACTTTGGCTCATAGAGGGTCCTGTTTACCTATCCCATAGACTTCAGTCGACTCACAATAGACTCGATCTTATCGGTGGCCAGACGGTTTTTTTCGAGCAAACGCGCTCGATCGGCGATCAGCTCGTCTTGCTTTACTTTCAGAGTTCGGTTTTCCTGTTGTAATTGATGAAACCTCTCCAAAAGTTGCTCAACCCGACTTTCCAGTTGAGAAATTTCTGAATTTTCCATAGCAAGCTGTTGTTTTTTATAATGGTTTAAATATAGAGCCACGCGCACTTGGGGTCAATGATATAATCGCAACATCGGACCGATAAGGTCACAAAAAAGCGAATTTTAACCTTATGAATAGTGAACAGTTACTAACTTTTGATGATCTGGAAGACTTGTTAGCCGGCGCTAACTGTGAAACTCGAGCCAGTGAGTTTCAGGGCATGGTGTGCGGATTGTTTGCCGCAGGTATGAGTAATGATAGCAAGAGCTGGAAAATTCCGGTAACCACCCATTTAAACGAAGGTAAATTGTTTCCAGCAGAACAAATGCAGCAATTGGAT
Source organism: Pleionea sp. WD8-19 (assembly GCF_055326765.1). Taxonomy (NCBI): domain Bacteria; kingdom Pseudomonadati; phylum Pseudomonadota; class Gammaproteobacteria; order Oceanospirillales; family Pleioneaceae; genus Pleionea; species Pleionea sp. WD8-19. Next base: position 106,917 of record NZ_JBUZOU010000014.1, read on the forward strand.
AACTTTGTTGCAGCGACGGCGAGTCAATTGGAGCAGGATATCTTTCAATTGGAGTTGATGCTGCCCGATGACGTCGCGCCACTGGAAGAGCGTCTTGAAAACGTCTGTGAATGGAGCCAGGGCTTTTTACTTGGCTACGGAATGCAAACCGGCAATCAAAAACTGGAAAGTGACGATTTGAACGAAGCATTGGAAGATTTGATGGAAATTGCCCAGGTGGATTTGGAAGTGGAAAATACAGAAGAAATGGAGCAAGCCTTGTATACCGTGATCGAGCACGTTCGCGTTAGCGCACAAGTGATATTTTTGGAAACGCGCAGCTTGCTTCAGCAGGCAGTGCAAGAGTCGCGCAACTCTAACCATTCATTACACTAATACAAAAACAAGTAGCGGAGTCATTTGTGATCAACCAACAGGAATTCGCACGTCGCCGACAACATTTGATGCAAACCATGGAGCCCGGCAGTATTGCCATATTGGCGTCGGCCGAGGAGCTGGTACGCAGTCGCGACACTCATTTTATGTTTCGTCAAGACAGTGATTTTCATTATCTTTGCGGATTTCCGGAACCCAATGCGGTGATGGCTTTGATCCCGGGGCGGGAGCACGGCGAGTTCGTTTTATTCTGCAACGACAAGGATCTGGAAATGGAAACCTGGCACGGTCGTCGGTACGGGCCAGAAGCCGCAAAACAAGCCTTTGGTGCCGACGATGCCTTTCCCATAGATGATATTGACGACATTTTACCAGGCATGATGGAAGGGCGACTTCGTATTTATTATGAAATGGGCAAAAACAAGGAGCTCGATAACCGCATCATGAACTGGGTCAATAAAATACGAGCCCAAGTTAAGAAAGGTGCCCAACCGCCGGGCGAGTTCATTGATTTGCGTCATCCGCTGCACGATATGCGCTTGTTGAAGTCTGCGGCGGAAATTAAGCTGATGAGGCGTTCGGCACAAATCGCTGCCGATGCCCATATCCGGGCTATGAAATGTTGCCAGCCAGGAATGAGTGAGCTCGATATCGAAGCAGAAATCCATTATGAGTTTGCAAGGCAAGGCGCGCGTTTCCCGGCCTATTCGTCTATTGTTGCTGGAGGTGACAATGCCTGTATTCTGCATTACACGGAAAACGAAAGTAAGCTGAAAAGTGGAGAGATGTTGCTCATTGATGCCGGTGCAGAATACCAGATGTATGCGTCTGATATTACACGCACTTTTCCAATTAACGGTAAATTTACTCGTGCGCAAAAACAACTCTATCAGCTGGTATTGGATGCGCAGTTGGCAGCCATTGAAACTATCAAGCCAGGCAATCACTGGATGCAGCCGCACGAAACTGCGGTGGATGTACTGACCGCTGGGATGATCAAACTCGGACTGTTGCAAGGCGATAAACAAACACTGATCGAAGAAGAAGCCTACAAGCGGTTTTATATGCACAAAACCGGACATTGGATCGGACTCGATGTACACGATGTAGGCGACTATTCCATTGATGGCGAACCACGCATACTGGAGCCTGGCATGGTCATGACGGTTGAGCCAGGCATTTACATTCCTAAAAACACCGAAGGTGTCGATAAAAAGTTCTGCGGGATTGGCATTCGCATCGAAGATGATGTGTTAGTAACCGAATCAGGACACGATGTGTTGACTGGTGGTGCACCCAAATCTATTGACGCGATTGAAGCGTTGATGGCGAAATAATCGATGAACGATCAATACGACCTGGTCATTGTGGGTGGCGGTATGATCGGTGCCAGTTTGGCTTTAGCTCTGGCGCCGTTACCTTTGTCCATTGCCGTGATTGAAGCGGTACCTGTGGATCAGCGACAACAACCCAGTTTTGATGATCGCTCCGTGGCATTGTCTTACGGTTCGGCCAAAATTCTCGACACCATTGGCATCTGGTTACAATTGAAATCCCAATTGGCAGCGATTGAACACATTCATGTTTCGGATAAAGGACACATGGGGATGTGTCGTTTGCACGCAGAAGATTACGGCGTCAATGCGCTCGGTTTTGTGCTGGAAAATCGGGAAGCCGGAAACGTGTTTTATCGCGCTATGCAAGCCTGCAACAATATCGATGTCCTATCACCAGCACGGGTAATCGCGATCAACAACCCCACCGACGCACAGACTGAATTAACGCTTGAAACGGAAACCCGACAACAAACCATTGCTGCTCGACTTTTGGTTGCGGCCGATGGAACAGCATCGCCTTCGGCAAAAATGTTGAACATGACCGCAGAGCGAGAAGATTATTCACAAGCGGCTCTAGTTTGTAATATCGCTACCGATCAAAAACTCAATGGTTGGGCGTATGAGCGATTTACCGACTCTGGCCCCATTGCTTTTTTACCCCTGACTCGAAACCGCATTTCCGTTGTGTGTACCTTGCCTCCGCAACAAGCTGAACATTGGCAATCGCTTTCCGACAACGACTTTATCAACGCATTACAAGCGCGATTCGGTTTTCGTGCCGGACGAATCACGCAAGTGGGTACGCGTTCAGTTTATCCGTTGCTCAAACAAAAATTAAAACAGGGCTACAGTCAACGCGCTGTGTTTGTTGGTAACGCTTTACATACTGGCCATCCGGTCGCTGGGCAAGGATTTAATTTGGGATTACGTGATATTGCGACGTTAGCAGAAACCATTGCGGGCGAAATTTTTTGTTCGCGCCAGGCCGATATTGGCAATCATAAGTTACTGGAAAGTTATTGGCAAAATCGACAAGTGGATATAGAGCAAACGTTAAAAAATACCGATTTATTAGCACGATTGTTTGTGAATGATAACACTTTGTTAAGCCTTGGACGCAATGTGTCACTGAAGTGGTTGGATGTGATTGCACCACTAAAACGCAAATTTGCCGAGCAGGCCATGGGGTTGCGCAATGATTTACCGCTTCTGGCTCGTGGCGTTTCGCTCACGGAACAACAATTGCAGCAAAAAGTACGGGAATAATGCATGGCGGAAAAGTTTGATGTGATCATAGTTGGTGGTGGCATGGTCGGCCTTTGTCTTGCTGCACTGCTGAAAGAAACCATGCAGGTAGCAGTGATCGATCCCGAACCTTTACCGACCATTGGCGATTTAAAACTCGATGCAAAAGCACAACAATACGATTGTCGCGTCAGCGCCTTATCACGCAGTAGCGAAAATATTCTCAAGCGTATTGATGCTTGGCAAAAAATACCGTGGCAACGCGTGACGCCTTATCAGTCGATGGTGGTGTGGGAAGCCAATGGCAGCAGTGAATTACGGTTTACAGCGCAGGAACTGGCGCAACCTGATTTAGGGCACATTGTCGAAAATCGGGTGATACGTGCCGCGATTGCCGAAACGGTTTATCAACATTCCAACATTGCATTGTTTCACGAACAAATTGAATGCCTGGAGCGTGAGGAACAACGCGTCTATTGTAAACTAAAAAATGGTACAAACCTGGATGCAACCGTGTTGGTGGGTGCCGATGGTGCGTTATCGTATGTACGTGAACAATTTCAGTTTGTAACAAAGCAATTGCATTACCAACAACAAGCGCTGGTGGCAAACATCAAAACCGAACAGCGACATCAATTTACGGCTTGGCAGCGTTTTTTATCAACCGGCCCAATGGCCTACTTACCTCTTCCTGACGCTCATACCTGCTCTATTGTCTGGTCGGTTGATAACGAACTTGCTCAGCAATTATTAAGTCTGCAAAGGAGTGCATTGGAACAACGAATTGCAACAGCCCTCGATCACCGATTGGGAAAGGTAATGTTATTAAATGATATAAAAACATTTCCGCTTATTGCTCGACACAGTGATCATTATGTGCAACAGCGTGTAGCGCTGATTGGCGATGCGGCACATACTGTTCATCCACTGGCGGGTCAGGGCGTTAATCTTGGATTCTCTGATGCCGCTGAATTGGCGAGACAATTGTTAACGTTGCACAGCGATAAAAAAGATTTGGGAACGCAAGTTAACTTGAGAGCTTTTGAGCGTAAACGCAAAGGACAAAATCACTTAATTCAAAAATCCATGACGGCTTTGAATTGGATTTATAAACAACAAAATCCAGCCATTGTTATGGCAAGAAATGTGGGAGTGAATCTAATCGATCGAAACCCTTTGATAAAAACGGAGCTCATTAAGCAGGCAATGGGATTGTCCGGAGATTTGCCTGAATTTGCTCAGAGTGTCAGTCAGCTGTAGTAGTATTCGTGGCTCCAACTTTTTGTATTTTTTTTATTTTAATTGAGTTCAAATCTATAAAAAATTCCAGTTATTCCATTTCCATATTTTAAGAAAATATTTTGAAAAAACACCGATAAAATATCGCAAATAATGATGCAAAATTGGTGTGGCTATCTATACTCAACACCCTTGTTTGTTTTAGGCAGTTAAGGAGGGCGAAGTGAATCGATGCTTAACTTTAATAGCCGCCATGATGTTGTTCTTTTCAACTCCCGGTTATACCTATAACTTTTTTATTTTGGGGCTTTCTGGCCAAGATTCTTTTTCAATCACTTTTGTTAAGGCTGAAGATGCGATACGGTTTTTTGGTGACACCAGTGTAACGGACTTTTTACCTGGCTATGACGATGGTACGGGGCCAAATGGTATTCGAACGGCTTCACCCGCACAATTTATTTTGGATTTTCGTGGTTTGCCAATGGACCTTCGATTTGATGCGGGGTCGGCGACGTTAATACTGCAAATAGAAAACTTAGGGATTTTTCAAACCTTCGAAGGGGCAACTCGAGAACAAAGTACCGATCTGTTTTACGAGTGGTTTGAGAATGGTAATGCTGACGTCGATCGGATCATTGCTATTTTGCAGCTCGTTTCGCCGATTGATCCCGTTGCTGGAAACCCGTCATCATTGATGGACCAAATGATCGACTCTGTCAGTATCGATTCTATGTGGACGCCAGGCGCGCTCGATCGGTTCGGTGGTCCAGATATTCTTCAGCAAGATCAGCGAAGAAATGAAAGTCGAAGAGAAGACTCTCCCGATCGTGAAAGTGGCACAGTGGACGTTGAAGATGGTGGTGAGGCTTCTGAAACCGGCCGCCTTTCATCGTCAAATGATCGATCAGACGCTTCACATAAAGATGACTATGATCCGGATAAGAGCAACGATTCGACAGCCGGTGAAAATGACGGCCGATTTGGTATCGGTATTGAAGCGACACAATACGATACGAATAATGGTACGGTTGATCAGGTGCGCATTCCCATCACCTACCGTAATCAGTTTGACAATGCCCCCGGCAGTGAATTAATTATCAAAATGCCGGTAGCCATGAATGAAGTGAATGGTGCGAAAACCTACACGATTCCTTTAAGTGTCACTTTGCGTTGGGCGATTCAACGACACTGGACTATTACGCCATCTCTGGCGTACGGCATAACGGGGTCAGAAGAGTTGGGTTCGGCTGGAAAAATGTCAGGGTACTTTTTAACAAGCAGTTATGTTTTTTCATTAGACAACGCGGTGTTAACCATGGGCAATATGATCGGTAATACCGAAACTCTCAAAACGGAAATTGGCGATTTTACCAGTGATCCCGGTACTGAATTTCAAGTGTATCGAAATGGGCTTTTATACAGTCAATATGTCAATTGGTTCGGTGACGACGAAGATGTACTCGAGTTATTTTTTGTCAATACGACTTACGGCGGTGATGATCTTTATGTGGATCAATACAATGTGATTGGCCTGCGATTAGCGCCCAATGTGGGCAAAGTCGGACAACCCAGCAGTTATCATTTGGGGGTGAAATACTTACATTCGGATGATATTACTGCCATTTCATTTCGAGCGGATTACTGGTTTTAAAGACCTTATTATCTGTCTCATTTGGAATCGGAAAAATTAATCGTGCTTCTAATCCGCCGGGCGCTAAATTGGTCAGCATAATTTCGCCGTGATGCAAATCGACAATGCGCTTAACGATGGCCAAACCTAATCCGGATCCTCGACCCGTTCTCGCCTGTTCGCCGCGGGCAAAAGGTTGAAACAATCGTTCAATATCGATGTCTGGAATGCCTGCTCCGTGATCCGATACGGTAATAATAATGTTGCCATGCTCTTGCCAGGAAGCAATTTCCACCGGTGGCGCACCATACCGAAATCCGTTTTCGATTAAATTACTCAGTAAGCGTTTCATGGCCAGCGGTTTTACCGGATACAACGAAAGAGGTTTTAGCTCGGCACGGATTTCACGTTGGTGCAATAGATTATTTTCTACGATGGGTTCTATAATGTGGTTGATGTCGAGCCATTGCTCGGATTCGTCGCGGCCATCACGCACAAACGAAATAAACTGATCGATAATGGCGTCCATATCTTCAGTATCGGCGATGATACCGTGTTTGGTTTCTTCATCGGCAGACGTTAAAAATTCCGAAGCTAATCGAATACGAGTGATGGGTGTGCGTAAGTCGTGGGAAATACCGGCCAGTAACAGGGTGCGATCTTCTTCCAATTGATGAACGTCTTTCGCCATTTGGTTAAAGGCTCGTGTCACTGCAATCAATTCTCTTGCACCTTGTTCTTTTAATTTGCCGGGATAATCACCTCGGCCAATTTCGCGTGCGGCCATTTCCAGTCGTTTGAGTGGACGATGTAATTGACGAGCGAAAATCCAACCGCCCAATGCACTGAGTAGAAAGATGATTGTTAAATAAGCCAGCGGAACCAGGTAAATCCAGAAATCAATCCGAATGGATGGAATTCGGATCCAGATATCTTTTTGACGTGGGTGCAAAATCCAATAATAAGCGATATCTGATTCCTCAATTCTGAGTTCGGTGCCTTCGCCCAAATAGTTGGCCAGTTGATCGGATAAACTCTGATAATATATTGCACGATCAAGTCCGCGTCCGAGTGCTTCTTTAAAAGCAAAGGCTTCTATGCCGGTGGCTTTTTCAAATTTTAGACGAACGTGAGGTGACACGTTATTTTGCTCGTGGATCACAATGGTATTCATCTGGTTGGCTAATTGTTTCATCAGAATTTCATTGCTGGGTTGAACCACCCAAAAGGCAGTGACAAACAGGTATACCAAAAGGTTGATAAACAATAACCCTGCGACTAAAAGAGCGGTACGGCCAAATGCGCCTTGCGGGAAAAGTTTCATGGATAATTCAGTGTCGAGTCGCGAGTTTCGAGCAAAAAGTAAGGAAGAGGTGTCGACTTCCAACTTGCGACTCGTTACTCGCAACGGTTGTTATGCAGCGCCACCATCAGGAACGAAAACGTAACCCACACCCCAAACGGTTTGAATGTATCGTGGTTTGGCTGGATCTTCCTCAATCATGCGTCGTAAGCGCGATACCTGTACATCAATACTGCGTTCTAACGCACTGTAATCTCGGCCGCGAGCCAAGTTCATTAATTTATCGCGTGAAAGCGGTTGGCGCGCGTGTGACACCAGTGCCTTTAAAACGGCAAATTCGCCGCTGGTGAGATTCATCACTTCTTCACCACGACTCATCTCGCGTGTCGCCAAATTCAGTTTAAAGTCACCAAATGTAATTTCTTTTTCTTCTGCGGTCGGCGCTCCTGGAATTTCTTTGGTACGGCGACGAAGAACCGCCTTAATCCGCGCTAATAACTCGCGTGGATTAAAAGGTTTCGCAAGATAGTCGTCGGCGCCTAACTCCAATCCGATGATGCGATCAACTTCATCGCCTTTGGCGGTCAACATGACTATCGGAATTTGATTATCGGCGGATCGTAAGCGGCGACAAATGGAAAGGCCATCTTCGCCCGGTAACATCAGATCGAGTACCATTAGGTGATAGTTCTCGCGTTCCAGAAATCGATCCATTTGTTCGGCATTGGCGACGGTACGCACAATATATCCTTGTTCCTTCAAATAACGTTCAAGTAAGCTGCGTAAACGCAGATCATCATCAACAACCAGAATTTTTGGAGTTTCTTCAGTCATGGCGACTTCCTGTACAAATCATTGTTGTTTTCGTCGAACGGCACTCGTTTAAGTTTAGCACCGTCAATTTTTCTCATGCTATCAATGTTTTAGGGATATCGACAAGCGCGGCTTTGTAACAGTAGCTTAACAGATCCGGCCGAGTCCGTTAGTCCGCTAAGTGAAGCGCTGTTTTATGAAGAACAGGAATACGACTCACGGAGGATCATCTCAGTCCGTATCGGTTGGTGAGAACTTCACGGCAATCGGGTGGGTATTGCGCTCCCCATTTGTTGATGCATTGGTTATAATCGCGCGCCTAAATCATTATTCAAATCGAAAAGGTGAGGGATGCACGCTCTCACTGCTAGCAAGCTCAGGATAGTTTTATGTCAAATATTGCACAGCGCATCGCCGACATACTCAATGTTAAAAGCCAACAAGTAGACGCGGCGATCCAACTCCTTGATGAAGGCGCAACCGTCCCCTTTATTGCGCGTTACCGTAAAGAAGTGACTGGAGGATTGGATGACACGCAATTGCGTACTCTTGAAGAACGCCTGACGTATTTGCGCGAGCTGGAGGAGCGACGCGCCGTTATCTTGAAAAGCATTTCCGATCAGGAAAAGCTGACGCCGGAGTTGGAACAGTCGATAAAATCGGCGGATACCAAAACCGAGCTCGAAGATCTTTACCTTCCCTATAAACCAAAACGTCGCACTAAAGCGCAAATTGCTCGCGAAGCCGGTTTGGAGCCCTTGGCGTTGGCCTTACTGGATAATCCGACATTGGATCCGGAAGCTGAGGCTGCTAATTACTTAAACCCGGAACATAAAATCGAAGACACCAAAGCAGCTCTGGATGGTGCGCGTCAGATTCTGATGGAGAAGTTCGCTGAAGACGCTACCCTGCTGGGTAAACTGCGAGATTACCTGTGGGAAAATGCCTACTTGAAATCCACTCTGGTGGAAGGCAAAGCCGAGGAAGGGCGAAAGTTTTCCGATTATTTCGAATACTCCGAGTTAATCAATAAAATTCCCAGTCATCGTGCTCTGGCTGTTCTGCGTGGCCGAAATGAAGGTGTGCTTAGTTTACAGTTGGTGCCCAATAAAGCATTGCTGGAAGAAGAAACCGCATCCAACCCCTGTCAGCAAATGATAGCTGATCAATTTGGTATTCGAAATGAGCATCGTGCCGCCGATAGTTGGTTGCAAACCGCTGTGCTCTGGACTTGGCGCATCAAATTGCACATGCACTTCGAAACCGAATTGGTAGGGCGGCTGCGTGAAAGTGCTGAAACCGATGCGATTACTGTATTCGCCAACAATTTGCGTGATCTGCTGATGGCTGCACCGGCAGGCGCCAAGGTAACAATGGGACTGGATCCTGGTTTACGTACCGGTGTGAAGGTGGTGGTTGTCGATGACACCGGAAAGTTGTTAACACACACCACTATTTTTCCTCATGCCCCACAAAATCAGTGGGACCAATCACTGCGTAAACTGGCTAATCTGTGCGAAATGCACAAGGTTAATCTGGTGAGTATTGGGAACGGTACCGCATCGCGTGAAACCGACAAGTTGGTTATAGAATTACAGAAAAAGCATCCAGAGCTTAAGTTCGATCGTATCATGGTGAGCGAGGCGGGAGCTTCGGTTTATTCCGCTTCTGAGCTTGCGGCATTGGAGTTCCCGGATCTGGATGTTTCTTTCCGCGGGGCCGTGTCAATCGCTCGTCGATTACAAGATCCCTTGGCCGAACTGGTAAAAATTGAGCCAAAATCCATTGGTGTTGGGCAATATCAGCACGATGTCAGTCAAAGTCAGTTGTCACGAACACTGGGGGCCGTTGTTGAAGATTGTGTAAACGCTGTTGGTGTGGATTTGAATACAGCGTCGGCGCCGTTGTTGTCTCGTGTTTCTGGGTTAAACAAAACATTGGCTGCTAATATTGTCACTTTCCGCGAGGCCAACGGTCGGTTTGCCAACCGCAAACAGTTGCTCGATGTTGAGCGATTGGGACCAAAAGCATTTGAACAAGCCGCGGGCTTTTTGCGTATTACCGATGGTGAGAATCCGCTCGATGCCTCTACGGTACATCCGGAAGCTTATTCGGTTGTGGAGAACATTCTTGTTCACTTGGGTAACAAAGACATTGGGCAGGTTATGGGCAACACCGATGTCATCCGCAAATTGATGCCAAAAGAATTTGTTACCGAGCAATTCGGTGTGCCTACGGTAACCGATATTTTGAAAGAGTTGGAAAAACCGGGTCGCGATCCACGTGGCGACTTCAAAATGGCGAAATTCAAAGAAGGCGTGGAACACCTGGAAGACCTTAAACCAGGCATGGAGCTCGAGGGTACCGTCACGAATGTCACAGACTTCGGTGCCTTTGTCGATGTGGGTGTGCATCAAGACGGTTTGGTGCATATTTCTATGATGTCGAACAAGTTTATCTCGAATCCACGTGAAGTGGTTAAAGCGGGTGATATTGTTACCGTGCATGTGATCGACGTGGATCTGAAACGTCGCCGAGTGGGCTTATCGATGGTTGGGCCGTCCCCAGAAGGAGCGGTTAAACCAATGGCGAAAGAGCGTCCGATGCGAGGCCAACCGAAATCACGTCAGCGACAACAAAGTGCGCCACAAGGGGCTCTCGGTATGGCACTGGCGGATGCGCTGAAGAAAAGCAAATAACCGAACTTGGTAACGTGATAACCCAATTTTTGGTGTTAAAACGTTCCAAATTTTTACGCCTTTATTTCAATCTGCTATAAAGGCGTAAAGTGACTTTAAATTCAATAAGTTAGCCACTATTTTTAACGTGTTTTTTGTGCACCCGCACAATCAAATTTGTAAAAAAATGTTTGCAAGGTAGAAATGGGTTTGTTATAACATTGCTGCGCTAGCGAATACAAAGAAACTCGGGGGAACCGAGTCTTGCAGACTGGAAAACCTTTAATGGCCTCACATAGTGAGGCTTTTTTATTTCTGAAATAAATACCGCTTCCAGGACAAATTTATATTGCTAACGTTAAGTAGCGAATCCCTTTTCTTTTTAGTTCAAACGCTCTTTCGACATTTGACGGCGGTTTTGCCGGCGCCAAATGATAACCATGACGCCACATAGTCCAAAAATGGCCGCTGGAACCCAACGCACAGCGTCATCGACCAATACAATCAGCGCAATGGACAATGTTAGATACAGATAGGGTAATAATTCGTAAAGACTTTTTGGGATCACAATTGCATTCCTTTTGGTAGTTAATTCTCCTGCCGTAATGCGTGTTGACCTTTTAGCCATCGTTACACCGAAAATTAAGAAGTCAAACACCTTAAAATACAGCCCGATATTTATACCTCATTTAATGAGTCATTCAAAGTCTTTAAACGTTACAGTTATAACGACGTGCGTATCGCTGATTGCGAAATTCAAAACAGTTTGCTGCGTTGCAGCTCGTGCTCCGGATTAAAAGTTACTATGCTAGTGAAAATTAGGAACGAGGTGTGGAGCGTTGTCGATGTCACTAAGAAATGTGTTTGGATTACTCTATGAGCCCGATAAGCAATGGCAAAAAATTTCCGAAAAAAACGATTCCATTGCCAAAACCTACTTCAAGTTTCTGATTTTTATGGCGCTATTGCCCCCAGCATCAGCGTTTGTCGGAAGCACTTATGTTGGTTGGTCGCTGGGCTTTTCAGAGACGTATCGGTTAACTGCCGATAGTGCTTTTAAACTTTCTGTGGCAGCTTATCTGGCCATTTTAACCGCTGTGGTGGTTCTAGCGGCTTTTATTCAGTGGATGGCGCGTACTTATGGAGCTAATCCGTCTCTTAAGCGTTGCGTAAATCTGGCGGCTTACAGTTGTACACCGTTATTTCTGGTCAGTGTGTTAGGCGCTTATCCAATCTTGTGGCTGGATATGCTTTTCTCATTAGTGGCAATTGCCTGGGCGCTCTATCTTTTGTATCACGGTGTACCGATCATGATGGGGATCGACAAAGAGCGCGGCATTTTGTTTGCCAGCTCAATTTTAACCGTTGCCTTATGCATTCTGGTGGGAATGCTAGCCATCACGGTGGTTTTTTGGGGGTCGGGACTCATGCCAGTGTTTACCAGCTAAACCTATCTCTGTTCGGAAAATCAGTCGCGCTCACACTCTGTTACTGATTTTCTGAAATGACAACAGTGGATCTGTTGTTAAAACCTGATATTCTCTGGCCATCCAAATTTTACCCTATTACCGATATGTCGTTGTTGGCCAAACTTCAAGCATCCACTACCAATCGTTGGTTTAGTTTATTTCTCGCATTATTTTGTGCCGGGCTGATTGGCGCTGCATTGTATTTTCAGTACGTCGACAATCTGGATCCTTGTCCTTTATGTATTTTTCAGCGGGTTGTGGTGATGGCTTTCGGTGCTGTTTTTTTGCTGAAAGCCATACATGGACCAAAGCCCAACGGCCCGTTTCAATGGGTGTATTTTATCGTTGCGTTGTTGGTTGCGGGTGTCGGTATTTTCATCAGCGGCCGTCACGTCTGGTTGCAAAGTTTGCCTGAGCACTTAGTGCCCGCTTGTGGTCCGGCACTGGATTACTTGATGGAAGCTTTACCGTTTCTGGAAGTCATTGAAGTGGTAATGCAAGGATCCGGTGAGTGTGCCAAAGACGATGGTTGGTCATTTTTATGGCTGAATATGCCACAGTGGATGTTGGTGATTTTTATTGGTTTTACACTTTATTGCCTGCTCGGGCTTTGGACCCGTTGGCAAAACCGAAAACCATTTTAAGAAAGGAAAGGAGCGAACCTCGAACCTCAACGCATCAAAGATTATCCAGCGGCAACTGAATTTGTTGTTTTTCGCTGGGTTTTGTCAACGCTTCTCCTTCTGGTGATGGCAGCGGGATTAAAATGGTAAAACAAGTGCCTTTACCAAGCTCCGATTCCACCACCATCTGGCCGGCTAATTGCTCAGTGACAATAAAATAGGAAACGGATAATCCTAAGCCAGTGCCTTTGCCTTCTTCTTTGGTGGTAAAGAAAGGCTCAAACACCCGTTTACGAGTGGCGGCGTCCATTCCTGGTCCATTGTCGCGGATGTCGATGCGTAAATTTCTGGAGCTACTGCGAGCGTTAACTTCAATAGTGGGTGAGGGGTTATTTTCCTGAGTTGCCAGTGCTTGTGCTGCGTTGATTAAGAGGTTAAGAAATACCTGGTTCAGTTGGTTTTTTTGCGCGTTGATGAGCGGCAGGTTTTCGTCAAAATGTTGTACAACGCGGATATTGCGAAAATCCAGGTGTCGTTTTTGACTGTAATCTTTCTGCGCCAAGCGAATAGACGTTTGCAACGACTCCGCCACATCAATCTGCTCGTTACGGCCTTGATTAGGGCGAGCAAAGCTGAGCATGTCCGTGACAATGGTGGCAGCGCGCTCGCCCGCTTCTTTGATGGCTAGCAGGGCCTGATCCACCTTTTGTTCCCGCAGGTAAGTGACAACCGCTTCAAGGTCGATATTGAGCTTGTCTGCGACTTCGCGATTGCGTGGAAAGTCGGATGACGTTCGACGAATAATGTTTTGTGTGCTCTGCAATATTGCACCGAGCGGATTATTGATTTCGTGGGCCATACCCGCGGCGAGACCACCCAACGAGAGCATTTTTTCCGTTTGCACCAGTATTTCGTCGAAGCGTGCTTTTTCAGTAATGTCATCCAGTCGTATGACCACGCCGGGTGCGTCGGAACCCGCGGTCTGGCTTAAGGGATAAACCATCACGTCGAATTGACGCTTTTCGCCTTGTAAACTGATGTTGATGGACTGACTTAGCGATTTTTTTCCATTACTGCTGCGCCGGATAAGACGAAAAATGGTGGCGCGAAACTGCGGCATGAGTTGGGTAATGTTCTGACCGAGTGCTCCGGCTTCGAGAATGCCGAAAACTTTTTCAGCCTCAAGGTTCCACTGCGTAACGCGTAAATTGTCGTCGAGTGCGATAATGACGGAAGGCATGGAGTTCACCAGGTTTTCCAGCAAGAGTCGTATTTCGTAAATGCGCTTTTCGGTGAGCTCGCGTTTTTTCACTTCCTTGACCAGCTTTTCGGTGCGCTCTTGCATACGGCTTTCAAGTCGATTACGGACTTGTTCGAGCGCCTGTTTAGAAGCATGCAGTTCCAACTCCACTTCGCGTCGGTGGGTAATATCTCGCGTGATTTCGAGGTAATGCACGCCTTCCATCCAGCCGGCTATCGAAACGTGGTTTTCCACCGGTACCTTGTCGCCATTGGCCTTGCGATAAAAGGTTTCGAAAGTGACGGTTTCGCCTTGAAACAGCTTCTGATGCAACTTCGGGTTGCGGTAAAGCACGCAATCGGCGTCGATGTCCATATTGTGCATATTTTGCAGCTGTTCTAATGAGTAGCCGAGCAACAGGCTGGCTTTTCGATTGGCGTAAACGATTTGGCCATTCGGACGCGTGATTAAGATCATATCCGCGGCGTGATCGATAAGTTCGGCTACATTACGTCGGGTTTCGCTGGAGCGTACTTCGTCACGACTGATTTTGCTTAGCAACATGAGCAAGGGGTAACTGAGTAACAGACTGCAAGCGAGGGCAACGCCCAGCTCAAACATCAGATGCTCAAAATTAAACTCGCGATTTTGCAGCCACTGGTAAAACAGATCGATGGCGATGGGTAGCAGCAATACCGTAAACAATAACATCAGCGTGAGCTGCATCAATGATAAATTGAACAAGGATTTTTTCGACTTCAAACGTCAATTCCCCCGAACTCGTGTTTTTGAAAGTCGTTCGCTAAAGGTTACAGCAAGCACTGTTTTGATGCATTTAAAGGAACAAGATCGATAACAAATGAAGTGCTCAGCTCAGGCATCACTTTCAAATGTAGGATAAGTCCTTGATATTCTTGTATTAGAATCTTAGATGAAAACTATCGGCCGCGCACCGTTAAAGCTTTGCCTTCGGCTGTGGATATGATAAAAAGAAGAGTCTCCGGGTCAGTTTTTATGCACAGTCACCTAAAAATATAACCAATACGCATGGAAACTTTCCGGCGCAGCTTTTGTGGAGTCGGTAACAACCGTTTATTAATCACTGAGAAACAGCATCTTGGGGAGAGGTTTATGCTGAATTCTGTGGTACAAGAAACTCGAACACAAAGTATTATTGACCGTTGGTTAGCTGAGCGTAATGAACTGCTGGTGTTGTATTGTCGCCTCACCGGAAAACGCAAGGATCAGGTTTTGCCTGATAAAACGCAGCTGAATCAATTTTGTGACATTCTGATTGATTACGTCTCTGCTGGGCATTTTGAAATCTACGAGCAAATGGTTTCGCTTTGTGACAAACATGGCCCGGAATCTCTTAAACTACTGCAACAACTTTTCCCTAAAATCAGCGAAACTACCGATATCGTCGTGGATTTCAACGATAAGTACGCCGATATCAAAGCCGATGAAGACGTTTTGTCTCAACTCGATAAAGACTTGTCGGTGTTGGGTGAAGCGATCGCCTCTCGGGTTGAGTTGGAAGATCAATTAATCGATACCCTATCTACGCATCATTAAGAACAGGAGTTTTTAGTAGCATGATTCGAGTCATCATAGAGCGTCACCTGAAGCCCAACCGATTTGATGAGTACACATCGGTTATTCGGCGGGCAAAAAAAGAAGCTGCGCGCAAACAAGGTTTTATGGGGGGGGAGCTTTATTTCGATCTCAAAGACAAAAATAAAATAGTGATTATTGCTGCTTGGGATAAATTGGAGCATTGGCAACAGTGGGACCGTAGTGGTGAACGGAAACAATTAACGGAAGAATTGTCGGCTTTAATGGAAGGTGAAGAACAAGTAACGGTATTATCCAGCGATCGTTAACGGTGAGCCGAGATCAGACGATGGGCTTAGTTTTGAGAGTCTGTCGTTTTGGCCAAGTTTTGAAGTTCGTATTGCAATCGACCGTTTAACGCCAGGTAAAACATTTTATAGTCGGCCATTAAAGACCAAAGCGGATAGCGAAAGGTCGCTGGTCGGTTTTTCTCAAACAAAAAATGGCCGATCCATGCAGGCCCGTAACCTATGACCAGTACCAACCAGAGCCATGCCCAATGGCCAGTAGTCACCAATCCAATGAATAACACGCTAGAAGCTGCCGTGCCCAAATAATGCAGCGCACGACAGCTGCGCAACCGATGTTCTCCTAAATAGTACGGCCAGAAGTCCTGGAACGAGGTAATGGGTTGCGCGTGTTTCATCTTTTGCTTATTGAGCGGACTCTTTCGGTTCTTGCTCAGCGGTTTCCGGTTGTGGGTTGATATCGAGCAGTTCGATTTCAAACACTAGTGTGGCACCGCCAGGGATGCTTGGGCCATTGCCGCGATCGCCGTATGCCAGATCCGATGGAATAATGAATTGATACTTATCACCTTTTTTCATTAATTGAACACCTTCGGTCCAACCTTTGATGACTCGGTTTAATGGGAAGTCGATGGGTTGACCGCGCTTGAATGAGCTATCAAATTCTTTACCGTCAATGGTGGTACCAGCATAGTGTACACGTACAACGTCAGTTGCAGCTGGATGCGCTTCGCCTTCACCTTCTTTTAATACCTTGTAGTGTAGCCCGCTTTCGGTAACTTGGATGCTGTCGTCTTCGGCTTTCATTTTTTCAATGTAAGCTGCGCCTTCGGTTTTGTTTTGGTCAACTTTTTTATTTTGCTGAGCTTGCATTTCGTTGCGCATTTTTTGTTGAAAGGCCATCATTTGCTGGTTCAGCTGTTCTTCATCCAACTTAGACTCACCGGCCAGCCCATCAAGAAAGCCTTGTTTCAGCATGTCTTTATCAAGCTGAACGTTTTCCATGTTATCGACATCTTTGGCAATGCGTGAGCTGTAAAGAGCACCAAGCGCGTAGCTTTGCTTTTCCAGGTCGGTTTTGGGTTCTACATTGGTGGCAGCGGTTTCTTGCTGGTTTTGTTGGCAAGCAGCAACCAGTACGCTGAGTACGGCGATTGAAATTAGTTTTTTCACAGAAATTCCCCTACAGTAATAATAGAAAGTAATGAAGACATCGCAGTCTAACGGCATCTGCCAGAAAAACCAAATGAGAAGATGGATCAGAGACTGAAAGCCCCGGGAATTGTGAATCGTGTAGCCTATTGGCCGCTACTTTTATTGATATTTGCGTTATCAGGCTGCGATAAATCCGCACCCGCGGTTGCCAGTTGGCAACATGCGGCCGTGGGCGTGTTGGATGCCTCGCTATCCGATGATGGCCGTTTTGCGCTGGTAAGTTCGGTAAATCACGGTGCCGGGTATTGGGATCTGGAGCAGAATAAACTCCTGTTCGAATGGCGACACACCGACAATCAGCAACCGATTGATGATCCAGCCGATGGAATATTAGCCAGTGATATTTCGCCCGATGGCAGTCGTGCCATTACCGCCGATAAACGTACCTTTGTCCTATGGAACACTAACCATGGTCGAGCGTATGGTTATTGGCAGGCATCAGCCGATATTACAGATGTGGCGATTTCCGATCAGGGGCGCTTTGTTTTATTAGGACTGTCCGATGGCAAAGCGGTACATATTGCAATGGAAACCGGCCGACGCCTAGAATTTACCGGGCACGGTGGTGGAGCCATTGCGACGGTTGATTTGTCTGCCAATGGAGAGTGGGCATTTACTGGCGGTTATGATCAACGAGCGATTCTTTGGAATACCCGTACTGGGCAACCACGCTATTTGTTTTCGCACCAAACTCGGGTGACTTTGGTGCGGCTCGATCCAGAGGGACGATTTGCTTTCAGTTCCGGCACACGGGGAAATGCGGTGATCTGGGATTTAACCAGCGGAAGTGAACGAACTCGTTTGCAGTTGAAACCACGTGAATACGTCATCAGTGCGGCCGACTTTTCCGACGACGGTAAATGGCTAGCTACCGGAGCGCCAGGTCGGGACATCGTATTGTGGTCGACACGCAATGGTGAGCGGCTGCAACGCTGGCAAGCGCAAACGCGTGATCAATGGAAGCCCAGTGGCGCTATCATCTGGGCGGTGGCGTTTCACGCTGATGGCCGACATTTGATTACAGAAGCGTCTTCCGGTTTTGGCCAAAAGTGGTTGATCCCGGAAGGGTTGTAATTGAGCTACGGTTCTACACAACTTTAATTCCGATCGCTGGCAAATGTATCGCCAAAAAAGTCCCCTTCGTTCCAACGCGGTTTTTGATCGCTGTTAGCGATTTCGGCGCCGATCAGGTAATTCACTTGGGTAAAGCGTGCACCGGCTTCGTAATCGATGGGCAAAGTCGCTTCGTCGCTGGGCTGGTGGTAATGGTTGACAAAAAACTGCTGGAAAATATCACTGCCATTGATATTTTCATCGAGTGACTTAAATCCGGGCACTAGAAATACCGAAGGGACACCTTGCTTCACGAAGGAATAATGATCCGAGCGAATAAAAATATTTTGTTCTGGCATTGGATCCGGTGACAGCAACAATCCCATTTTCTCTGCCGCACGGCGTACAAAGTCCGCCATGGTGGAGTGTTCCGCACCAAATGCAATCACATCGCCAATTGGATAAAGAATCAGGGGCATATCAAGGTTGATATTGGCGACGATATTTTTAATGGGAACGGTGGGATGTCGAGCGAAATAATCGCTGCCCAGCAGACCCTTTTCTTCTGCGGTAACCGCAATAAAAAGTACCGAGCGACGTGCGGGTTGTTTTGCGAAAAGTCTGGCGGTTTCCAATAATATCGCGGTGCCGCTAGCATTATCGAGCGCACCATTATGGATGCGATCTTTCTCGCCGTCATGGCCATGCACGCCAATATGATCAAGGTGGGCGCTGAAAACAACAAACTCGTTTTTTAGTTGAGGATCCGTGCCTTCCACCAACGCTACCACGTTGCTGCTCGACACTTCCCGGTGTTGGCTATGACTGCCCAGTGAAGCATCGATTCCCATTTCAAATATAGGTAGTGGTTCACCATTTTCACTCATCGTGACCAGCTGCTGGTAGGAGTAGCCCGTTCCCGCCAGTAGTTTTTCGGAAGCTTCCAGACTCAACAATGCACCGCTTTTTATTTGAGGAAAACTGTTTCCTGGTTGTCCTTGATGATCAAGCCAGCTGAAACTCGGTCGTTCGGCAGAAACTTTAATACGTTGATAGCTGTAGCGCTTTTCACTTTCCGGTGTTTGTAAATAAATCATGCCCACCGCACCGTGGCGAACAGCCGCCTTAGCACGTTCATAGCGCGAGGCAAAATGCGCACCTTCTTCGGAAGGAAACTGGCTGGGTTTACTGTTCAACATCACAACAATTTTATTGTTCACATCAATATTTTGATAATCGTTGTGATTTAATCGAGGGGCTTCAATTCCGTAACCAACGAATACCAGCGGTGCTTGAATCTTCGACTCGGTCGCCGTAGCGCTGGCTCCGGTTACGAATTCGTCAGGGTAATGAAAATCGAATGACTGATCGTTTTTATGGAGGGTAAATTGGGCACTGCCTTTCACCAGATGGCGCTCGCGCAAGCGAACCGGTTGTAAGTAGCTGTTATCGGTACCGGCGGGTGTCAGACCAAACTGAGCAAAGTGTGCTGCGACATAACGCGCGGCAATTTCGTACTCTGTACTGCCGGTATCTCGACCCGCCAATAAGTCATCCGCAAGAAAATCCACATGAGCCTTTAACGCCTGACCGCTGACTGGTGGTATTTCGATGTTTTCCTGAGGTTTTGGACGTTGTTGCGATTGCCCACAGCTCATTAACAATAGGAAGGCTAAAAGGGCAAACACCGATGATTTCATAAGCAAAAACAGAACCTAACTTAAAAATGAGATGAGCATAGGTTACTGTGTGAATGAAAAATTTCCAGCGAAGATTCGTAACAAGGTTTAAGGCTGCCGCTTAAATTGCGCGTCGCTTCTCTTTATAATGTCCGACGGTATTTTTGTTATTTCAAAATTTATATAACTCGTGTCATCCGACCTAAGGCGAATTATGAGTCAGTTATCACAGCGTGATCTAGCCGTTCTCTGGCACCCTTGTACTCAAATGAAAGATCACGAAACCTACCCCATGATACCCATTGTTAAAGGTGAGGGGTTGTATCTGATCGACGAACACGGCAATCGCTATATGGATGCCATTAGCAGCTGGTGGGTGAACCTGTTTGGTCACGGTCGCCAGGAAATTCGTGAAGCCATCAAGCACCAGTCGGATCAACTGGAACAGGTGATTTTTGCCGGTTTTTCGCATCGACCGGCGGTGGAGTTGGCTGAAGCGCTGGTGAAAATTACCCCCGAACCTTTGTCGCGTGTGTTTTACGCCGACTGCGGATCCGCGGCAGTCGAAGTGGCACTGAAAATGAGCTTTCATTATTGGCGCAATAAAGGACAACCCCAAAAGCAAAAGTTTATTGCGTTAGAAAATGGTTATCACGGTGAAACGTTAGGTGCACTGTCGGTCGGTGATGTCGCGCTTTATCGCGAAACTTACGGCCCACTGTTGTTTGAGACCATTAAAGCGCCTTCGCCGGATTGCTATTATCGAGAATCTGGTGAAAGTTGGCGGGATTATTCGCTTCGCCAGCTGCAAAAAATGGAACAAATACTCGAACAACATCATCATCAAACGGCAGCGGTGATCTTAGAGCCGTTGGTGCAATGTGCGGGCAATATGCGCATGTATCACCCAGCTTACTTGACCGGATTACGCGAGTTGTGTGATCGCTACCAAGTGCATTTGATTTTCGATGAAATAGCGGTTGGCTTTGGGCGAACCGGGACTCTATTTGCCTGCGAACAGGCGGCAATTACCCCTGATTTTATGTGCGTTTCGAAAGGCATTACCGGCGGCTTTTTGCCACTGGCTGCGGTGCTGACCAATGAAAGTGTTTATCAAATGTTTTACGACAGCTACGAAAGCTTGCGCGGCTTTTTGCACTCTCACAGTTACACTGGAAACGCATTGGCATGCGCTGCGGGCCTTGCAACGTTAAATCTTTTTGAACGCGAACAAGTGATCACAAACAATCAAAAGCTGATAAAAAAATTGTCACAGGTGGCGAAACAATTTGAAGAGCATCCTCACATTGGTGATGTGCGACAGTGCGGAACCATACTTGCACTGGAAATGGTGAAAGACAAAGCGACAAAAACGCCTTACGATTGGCGAGAAAGACGCGGTATGGCGGTGTATCAATACGCGTTAACGCAAGGGGCCTTATTAAGACCATTAGGGAACGTGGTTTATTTTATGCCGCCTTATATTATTACTGAAGAAGAAATTGACATTCTGGCAAAGATTGCCTGGCAAGGGATTGATCGAGCAACACGACAATAGCGGCAAACGTAATGGCACGTCTTAACCGAATTTACCTAAATCAAACACTCGCAGCTGGTGAACGTATCGACTTACCCGCCGAAGCCGTAAGGCATTTGTCGACTGTTTTAAAAATGCAGGCAGAGCAATCGATTATTTTATTTAATGGTAACGGTAATCAATACTTAGCGCGCATTGAGTCGATCGCCAAAAAACAAATGATTGTGGAAGTGGTAGAGGAACAACGGATCGGTGTTGAATCACCTCTGCAACTGCATTTGATTCAAGGTGTATCTCGCGGTGAAAAAATGGACTTTACCATTCAAAAAGCGGTTGAACTGGGTGTGCATTCGATTACACCACTATTCAGTGAACGATGTGGTGTCAAACTAAGCTCAGAACGATTAATTAAAAAAACTCAACATTGGCAAAGAGTGATCATTAGCGCGTGCGAACAATGCAGCCGCAATCAACTGCCGGTACTGAATGAGCCATTAACATTCTCGCAATTGTTGAGCGCCATATCGACAAAAGAAAATTATTGTGTGCTGAATCCCCACAATGGTCAGTCGGTTCGTCAGTTGCAAAGCGCTTCGTGTTTTCGTTTGATCATTGGTCCCGAAGGTGGGCTGACTGACAAAGAAATGCAGTCAGCAATGGAGCAGGGGGCTCGCAGTATTCAACTCGGCCCTCGTATTTTACGAACGGAAACTGCAGGAATGGTTGCTTTAAGTTTATTACAAGGTTTATTTGGCGATTTTTAGTTGGAATGTGTTTAAACGTTTGCGCAAGCAAAAAAGTTTGACTAGCTTTGAATCTGAATATTAAAAAACAAACGGCAGGCAGTTAAACTTAAACTAACGAATGATCATGTCTATTTATGTCGCTAAAACCCAATTTTCAACTCGCCATAATTTTCGCACTGGCATTTTTTCGTGCATGCTTTTATTGCTGATTTCACCATCGCTTTGGTCGATGGAAGAATCATTGCGCCGTCGACTGGAAGCCTTGAATTTAGAAAATGCCGCGCAAGTGGAACAAGAGCGCATTCATGCGCGTGCGGCCAGTCAACGGTTTTATTTACAACGTGCTTTTCGGCCAGCTTGGTGGCAAGACAATCGTTTATCGCTTTCTGCAAATGCATTGGTTAAAGCCATTGAAAACGCACACTTAGAAGGGTTAAATCCACTAGATTATCATTTAACCTTATTAAAGCAACGTATTCAGGAACTGAGCGAAAATTCGAGCGAAGGCGAACGAGTTGATTTAGAACTGTTGCTAACGGATGCCTTTTTCATCTTTGCGAGTCACAGCCTTGCGGGACGTTTAAACCCAGTCACTATCGATGCGGAGTGGTTTGCCGAACGGCGCGGTGCCGATTTTGTTGCGTTATTGCAACAAGCGATAGAACAGGAAGCCATTACGGAAACCTTACGTAACTTATTGCCACCACAGCGCGGATATTGGCAGCTTCGAGAAGCGCTCGCGAACATGCGTCGGAATAAGGAACAACTGCGCTATCCGCCCGTCGACGCTGGACCGATGTTACGACCCGGAGAAACCAATGCGCGTATTGTCAGTTTACGTCAGCGCTTGAAAGCTTCCGGTGAATACACCGGCGAAGATACCCTATCGACTACTTACGATGAGTCATTAGTTGCGGCGGTGCGTCGGTTCCAACAACAGTTAGGGCTGAAAGCTGATGCACTTATTGGTCCTGCAACATTGGCGTTACTAAATCAAACACCGGAAGATAAAATTCGCCAGCTGGAAGTCAATTTGGAACGGTGGCGCTGGTTACCTCAAGATTTGGGCAAGCGTCATTTGTTGGTGAATATTGCTAACTTTTCCATGGATGTCATCGACAATGAGCAACCTGTTTTATCCATGCGGGCGATTGTAGGGAAGTCTTACCGACGTACGCCTGTATTCAGCGGCCAACTGCGCTATCTGGTCGCCAATCCGCGCTGGGATGTTCCGCATAAATTAGCCGTACAGGATTTACTCCCCATCATTCAAAAAGACGCGGAATATTTATCGAAAATGAATTTTAAAGTGTTGCAAGGTTGGGGAGCTGAGGCTCGGATTATAGATTCATCTGGCATCGACTGGTCTAACTATTCGCAGAAACATTTTCCGTATCGCTTGCAACAAGCGCCAGGGCCTTTAAATGCATTGGGCCAAGTCAAATTTATGTTTCCGAATCCTCATAACGTGTATTTGCATGACACGCCAAAACGCGAACTGTTTAATGAATCGTTGCGTACTTTCAGCTCGGGTTGTATTCGTATTGAAAAGCCGTTGCAGTTGGCCGCTTTATTACTTAAGGACGTGCCTGGTTGGACAGATGAACGGTTTTCAGCTTTACTTGCCAGTGGTATAGAACAAAACATTGGGTTACCCAAATCAGTACCGGTACATATTCTTTATTGGACCGCTTGGGTGGATCAAAATGGCAAACTGCAACTAAGGCAAGATATTTATGGACGCGATCAAAAAGTATTGGCAGCACTGCTACAAGCACCTCCCGGTAATGAATAAATCTGCACTGTGGTTATTTGGGTTACTTTTGGGGGGCAGTTTTCCTGTGCTTTCTTATGAGTCAGGTCGTATCGGATTTTCGATTCTATTTAAAAAAGAGATCAGTGAACTTAGTGTAACTTCGGTTTTTATTTTACCCAATAAAACCTTGGATTTTCAGTTAAAAGGCGAGGGTGTTTTTACACTTGACGATCAAAGTAATCTTAAAGAACAGGGAAAAAATAAGTGGCAATGGCAAAGTCCCAAACAGGCCGGTGTTTACCCATTAACCATTACTTCGGAAAAAGGTGAAGTGATGCGATTCAATCGCATTGTGACCGTGCCAGCAACAGAAATAAAAAAAGGAATTTTAAACGGTTATCGCATTGGTAGTTACCCGAAAGAGGCGTATCGCGGACTCGATATTTATCTGCCACCTAAAGGCTACATCGAAGTGACTCGCGAAAATCAGGACTTGTGGATTTCACCACACTTTCAGCTCAAAAACTTTTTATGCAAGCAGAAAAGCGACTTTCCCAAGTATGTTGTTTTGCGAGAGCGTCTGTTGTTAAAACTGGAGTACTTGTTGGATCATTTGGTCGCTGCAGGCATCGCTAAAGAAGGGCTAACCATCATGAGCGGATACCGCACGCCATTCTACAATCATGCCATTGGTAATAGGAAGTACAGTCGACATCAATGGGGAGGGGCCGCAGATTTTTACATCGATGAAAGTCCAAAAGACGGCATAATGGATGATGTCAATGGTGATGGTGTTATCAATGTCGAGGATGCTTTATTTGTATTTCGATTTGTTGAAACGCATTTTAAAAAGAATGAATATCAGGGCTATATTGGTGGATTAGGAAAATACCGCAAAACATCCGCCCATGGGCCTTTTGTTCATGTCGATGTGAGAGGCTATCGCGCACGTTGGTAATCGTATTCCTTTATGGGTTATTCGACAATTCGCCCGGTTTTGGCAAGCTGGCTTGTAATTCAATTAAACTTTTTTGGCTGACTTCAATTAATCCTCGTCTTGGTCGATCCAAATCGATAATGACGAATACCAACAACACAATTAATCCGACCATAATGTAAGAACTGTAAGACGCACGATGATTGGCAACGCCAGCTGAGTATCCCAGCAAGCTACCAGCCATTAAAAAAGTAAAATACAACAGAAACAACACCACTTCCGGAACATGTCGGTTTAGAGCTTCGGTACGGGATTCTAATGCATCGATTAATTGATTTAATGCCTGTATAAAGAGCCCGCTGGATATGGGACGATCATCCAATTTGGCGGCCTGAATGGCAAGTTGCCACATGTCATTTTGTATTTGTTTTGCTTGATTGAGTAATGCCAATCGCTGAGTTTCGTCTATTAATGTCACGTTGCTGGCTTTAACGCGCACCGCGATGTATTGTCGCATTGTCTGCTCCATCGTGCTTTTTACATCGGGATGAAGTAAGTCCACGCGTAAATAAGCGGTCCCGATGGCGTTGGCTTCTTCAACAACCGCATTGCTACGACTATCGTATCGTTGCAAAGACAATGAAAATGTAAAACCGAGCAGCAGTGCGAGCACACCGAGCAACGATCCTTGAATCGCATTCACATGCGCTTTAGAGGAACTCGTTGCTTTTTTGTTGAAGTGTTTTCCAACGCGATATCCCAGCTCAATGGCTGCTGCCATGGAAAGAAATAAAATTCCAGCAATAAGCACACTGTTAATATCGTACATTACTTCCCTCATATTATTCTTTCAACCGTACCTTATCTCAGCGTTCAAGTTGCTATCAAGCATAGCAATAAAACCGGAATACAGACAAAGAAACGTGAATAAATTGATTTGGGTTTTCACTCACTCTTGCGGCAAGCCATCATTGAGCTCATAGTAATCGCCTTTCTCAGAAACGAAAATATGTTTATCCAGTTTTTTCGCTATGGGTGTATCAAATGCACCTAGAGCGATGCCGATCCAGTTGTGTTTTATTTGGTCAACCGGATCAAAAAAAAGCGAGGAGCCGCAAACTTTACAAAAACCTCGTCTGGCTTTATCGGAAGATTGAAACCACACGAGGTTTTCTTTCCCTTTTATCGTTAAAGTTGAACGGAGGACTTCTGTACTGGTAAAGAAATGGCCCGTCCATTTGCGACATTGCACACAGTGACAACCGTCGCTCATACCAAGTTCTCCATTGACCTCAAAATGAACGGCACCGCAAAGACAAGACCCTTGATTCATGTTTCATCCTCATTATTGGACTTCAATGTTTGATTTATCAAACAAGGGTATGCATTGCTTGGCAATTTGCTCAATATGGCGCTGATCAGTGCCACAACAACCACCCATTACATTAAGACTTTTTAGTTTTGATGTTTTTAGCGTTGCGTATTCCTGTCCTAGCTGCTCTGGATCTCCAGAGTCCAACTCGGGGGCATTATCGAGCTCGACATGACTCATTTTTGAAGCGTTGGCACGCAAACCGCGAATGCGATTTGTCCATTGTGCGTCGTCATCCGCAATTTGGTTGAAGTGGGTGGGGTGTGCGCAATTGATCATAAAATACGTTGGGTAATTCGATGTGGCTTCATCCACTTGTTGAATCGCTTCCGATAAAGATTGACCGGGAGGTAAGTGACCGTCTGTTTCTACGGTAAAAGAAATAACGACCGGCATGTTTGCGGATTTTGCCGCGAGTGTAATGCCAATGGCTTCTTCAACATAGTTCATGGTAATCGCTGTTACTAAATCCGCGGCACTTTCCTTGAACACTTCAGTTTGCAATAAGTGGTATTCGGCAGCTTGTTCCGATGACATGAGTGAGTTCGGTCGGTAACCGTCGCCCCTAGGTCCAATGCAGCCACTGATGACAATCGGCGATTGTGGACGTTCGTATTGGTTTCGAATCGTTTCTAAAAGTTCGACCGATTGTTGGTTAACGCTTTTCAATTGTTTAAGCGAATAACTGAGTTTACTCGCCCAGACTGGATTAGCTCGCCAGGTCGGCGTTTCTAGAATGATGCCTTTATGGTATTTGTTTGCTAAAACCGCATAGGTTTCAAAATAACGATGTAACGCCTTTGTTCCTGCTTCGGTGTTAAAAAGGTCGAAGGCTGCAAAGTATGGTAATTCCAATCCATTGTGAAATATTAATGTGGTTTCAATACCACCGTCGGTTAAGTAGAAGTCGCCAGAAAGTTGTGGAAGAGCATTTCGATATTTGGCCATGATAGCCTCACAATGTAGAGGTTCACTGTATTCAATGCTCACTATAGTCTAGTTTTTTATTTTTTCTGCAAGTTTTGCGATGCGTATTCCTAAATATCGCGCCGTCGCTAAATCGTCTGGATGGGCTTCCCCATCTCCAGAATGTGCGACAACACCCATTTGACTACCGAGTCGATTAACACCTAGTTGACTGTAACCATGTGCTGAATCAATACCAACCCATAACATGCCGTGCTGACTGGCCAATATTGAAAGGTATTGCAGAGTACTTCCTTGATCGCCATTGGGAGCGCTGCCACAGGTGATGCCTGCGGCAAGCTTTCCGGCCCAGGCTTGTTCGCACCACAGCTCGCTGGTGGCATCCGCAAACGATTTGAATTGAGCAGATGGTCCACCCATGTAGGTTGGCGTAGCGAATACGATGGCATCGCAATCGGTAAGTTGCTTTAAAATATCGTGATTGACATATCGACCGTTTATTATTTCGCTGCCAACAATTTTGTGTTGGATGATTTGAGCACTAATTACTGAATTCACACCATCCGCGAGTGCGTTAATGAGTTTTCCGGTGACGTCGGTGTTTGTGAAGTAAATGAGCCCCAGTTTCGCCATATTTTTTTCACCAAATTCTATTATTGAAAGCTTGCTCATCCGGTTTGCACGGCACATTAATTTCCGCTTATGACTAGCATAGGCGAGCACGAATCAGAAGGAGAAAAAATCCAAATACTTTTTTCGTCTGTTCCTACGGTAATGTCAAAAGTCTTTGAATAACGTTTTCCAGAAACTATGCATTCCATCGTTCCTGTGTATCGGCCTTCTGGAAGATCAATTGCCTGATTTTCAGATAGTTTTTCTAATCCTTCGCCAGTAATTGAAATGACACGATCTTGGCTAGTCTCCGGATTCTGTATGATTGCTTTTTGGCTATACGTATAACTTGATAAAAAAATGAATGATAAAAATAGTAGCGTTCTCAATTGAAAATCTCCTTTGGTTTAATCTTTAAATTAATTGAGTGTTTAATAGTCGACTGTATATTTCTTTATTTAATCGATTTAAGTAAAACGCGTTATGGAATTTATGTTACAAAGCGGTGTTCTCATCGACTTAGAATCCGTGCAGAGGCATTAGGCCACGCCGTGATACTGCAGCTCAGTGACCGAAACCGCGAACTTTTCATTGCCAGGCATGCAGCCGCTGACTCGACCTACTTCAACAAATCCTGCTTTTTTATAAAGCGAAATGGCTGCGTAGTTTCCGTCTAAAACTTCAACCGAAAGCGGCGCTCCGGTAATGCGCAGAGCCTCTTGAACAAGTGCAGATCCAATGCCCTTGCCATAAAAGGTTGGGTCAACATAAAGCCAGCTGAGTTCGTCTTTATTGAAAGCTACAAAGCCGCACACAACTCTGTCAACTTCTGCGACTCGGAGTTCGTAATCGAGAAAGCCTTCGTTTTCTGCAGTTTCTACCAAGGTTAGGAAGGCTTCTTCTAGACCGCTTGCCGACAGCTCATCACGGCGTGCGGCATCATGGATCTCGCACACGCGAGGCCAGTCTTCGTTAGTATAGGGGCGAATGTGGATAGTGTGACCTAAACCTTCTGGCTCCCTTAGTAATCCAGTTTTCATTCAATTCTCATCTATTATTATTGGAATTTTTGACGGGTTATCGCAGTCATTGCTTATTATTGAGCAGTTGCTGAGCAAGTCTAGCATTCTCTTCTTTCAAAGAAGTCAACTCACGATGTAATTTTTCAATCTCTTCACCGTTCCTTAGAACAGCTTTATGCGTTTCATTGAATTGACTCTCAAGATAACGTGCTCCAATATTTCCAAATATAACAACGATTAGGAATATTATAAATATTGTACCGCTAGTTAATTTCGATTTAGTTTTAGGATCCATTTTTCACTCTAAAGTTTGAACGTTTAAAATCTCGGTTGCAATCAATTTTATTTTCTAACCTAAAAGTAGTTGTAATCAACTATTAAATCAGTATAAAAGCCTAAGGCCAAGAGTACCTTCAGTAGCATTTTTTCTGAAAAGTTTCGAGCTTCATTCGTATGCATATGAATTATTACTTATAAACTTCCAATTTCAAACTAAAAGTTATTCATTACTTGTTGATTTGAATATTCCCTTACTAGCAAGAACAGAAAGATAAATACCAAACACTTACATTTTCCTTGATTTTTTAATTGATAAATTATTTAATTTAATACCTATGTAACAGGGCGACTGCACGTAGAATGATTCGGTGTTCCCAGGCATCAATGCACCAACCTAACTGAGGCAATATCGTCAGATAAAAGTTCCCTTTCTTAAAATGTAAAAATGCACACGCTGAATCATTTGACCTGAACACTAAAATCTTAAATGATACTGTGCTTTGTTTTTCACGAGTCGAATATAATGAAACAGGGAAAATACTTTATTGTAATTTTTGCTTTGTTATTGCTTAATGGCTACCAACTCTTTATTGGGTATACAAGCGCTGATAAAAACCTTCATGCAGAAGATTTGGAATTAGAGC
Organism: Pleionea sp. WD8-19; assembly: GCF_055326765.1. Taxonomy (NCBI): domain Bacteria; kingdom Pseudomonadati; phylum Pseudomonadota; class Gammaproteobacteria; order Oceanospirillales; family Pleioneaceae; genus Pleionea; species Pleionea sp. WD8-19. The sequence goes on from NZ_JBUZOU010000014.1 coordinate 136,510, forward strand.
TGAATGCGTTAGAGCAATCCAATAGCGATTTAACTCGAAAGCTTGAACAACTCACCCAAGAATACAACCAGTTATTGACGCAGCAACGTTCGGTACGTGACTCTGTATTATCCTCGCAAACATCGACCAACGATAATATTGATAAAGTCACCGCTAAAGTAGAAACACCAAAGAAGGATGACCAGCCCAAAGTAGCGGAAACACAATCCAATGCAACACCGAAAGAAACTTTTGTTGACCGAATGAAAAATGATAAAGACTTTGATCCTGTAGCCATCATTGAGCAGCAGTTCTCAAAACAAGGCATGGACTTCCAGTGGGCCGCCGGTCAGGAGAAAAACCTGATGGATCTGTTTGCAACCACAGAAGGGCTATTGAGCGTGCCCATAAAAGATATCGCCTGCAAAGAATCACTCTGCAAGGTGTCTGTTTATGCCGAAAATCTAAACTCGTTTTCCGTCATCGAGAACCTTTCCAGGAGTCTAAACGAAAGCGATTGGCATAATCCCGATGGCGGCGTCATGTTCAACCATCAAGCCGACAATGGCGTTTACCATTTTTATATCGGCCGCGACGAAAATAGTTTGCAGTTTGAATAAGTTTTTTTACGCCGATAAATCGCCTTGGCTGTAGGTCGTAGAAATGTTTTGGAAATGTTTTGGGACATCCATAACTCAAAACCAATAATCACAGATTTCACCTTGACCAACAAGTGCAAATTGATTAAGTTACTTGCAGGACTTAAGTGAATTATACGGACATAACACCATGACACGCGCTAGAAATACGCTCATCGATTTAAATCAAACCACCTATTATCATTGCATCGCCCGCTGTGTTCGACGCGCTTTTCTCTGCGGAGAGGATTCTGTTACCGGTAAGAGCTTTGAGCACCGTAAAACTTGGGTGGTGGAACGGTTGGACTATCTGGCCAAAACCTTCGCCATTGAAGTGGCCAGTTATGCGGTTATGTCCAATCATTATCACGTTGTTCTACGTGTCGATGTTGAAAAGGCAGGAGATTGGAGCGAAGCTAACGTTGTTTGCCGCTGGAAGCGCGTTTGTAACATTCCACTTCTCGTGCAGCGGTATCTAAAAGAAGAAACCACACCCGCCCTATCTAAAATGGCTCAGGACATCATCGAAAACTGGCGTCAAAGACTGATGGATATTTCCTGGTTTATGCGGTTGTTAAATGAGCACTTAGCTCGCGAAGCCAATAAGGAAGACAACTGTACTGGTAGGTTCTGGGAAGGACGTTTCAAGTCACAAGCGTTACTTGACGAGGCCGCTGTTTTAACCGCCATGGCTTATGTTGATTTAAATCCCATTCGTGCCGATATGGCAAAAACACCAGAAAAATCGGACTTCACTTCCATTCAGCAACGCATCAAACAAAAGAAGAGCCAGCCGCTTAAAAACAAAGTAAAGCTTATGCCACTCACACAATCGAAGCACCCAGTGCATCAACATGGCTTTTCATTTTCAACTCAAGATTATTTTGATTTGGTCGATACCACCGGTCGTATTATCCGAGACGACAAACGCGGTTATATTCCAAGCAACTTGCCTCCCATTTTAAAGCGTCTCAATCTCGAGCCTGACGGCTTCTTAAAGCTGATGCGCCGTAAAGATGACATTGCCGGTTTAAATGTTGTGGGCTCACCTTCTTCCTTAACGCACTACATCGAAACCATTGAACAGAAGTTTATTAAGGGCATTGGGATTAGCCGAAAGCTTTATACCTGATCTGAAAATAATAAATCCACTCAAATAATCCTTCAGATTAGTGCTGCGAATTACTGATGCTCGCTTCCTTAAAAATCGACTGTTTTTCGAATATTTCCAACTAAATTTCCTGATGTTCACTCCGAAATAACCAACGCAAGCCAGCGTAGTAGAAAAACAAGCTTAGTCATTACTAATATTTCAATTTTAATTTATGGCTGTCCCTATTATCTTTCCTGGCTGTCCCTATTATCTTTCCCCTTGGTGATACCGTAGTTTCCATTTGTTTTCGACTTTTACCCAAACTGATGACCTTTTAGCAAAACTTTCAATTGAGCCATCACTATTGATGACTGCAGATTTATACAGCAGAAGAAAAGCACCGTCGTCAAGTTCGATACATTCATAGTCTTGTGAATGGACTACAGAACCAGTTGACTTCTCCGCACTCATAGACTCGATTATTGAATCAAAACAAAATGTTCGGCCTGATTTGCCAACCTCTAAAAAGCTTGAATGAAGTAGTTTTGAAACCTCATTTTTATCAGTCCGAACTTCAAACTGATGTAAAGCAATCTCATTCTCAATCAATTCTTCCATATTCAGTCCAAGCCACATTTAGGCAAGTAACGCCTCTCATAAGCGGCAGCTATTTAGTGCTTTTGATTATGTACTAATCCAGCAAAAAATTGAAAGTACGGACTAGCTGTGTGTTCTTATTGGCACTGTTATATTTACTCTGTGTTTTTAACCAAAACTATTGCCGACAGCAACAGTATTATTAAACAGAAGCCGCCCGATAGATATTGAATTAACGGTAACTCAACTTGCCCACTCATAGGCAATATCACTCCAACGGGTATGAGTAGATAAAAAACAGTCATTACTTCAGAACTATATTTCTTTTTCTTAACTTTGAGCATATAAACAAAAGAAAGAATCAACCCATAAGTAAAAGCAAATGCTATTAATTGATATAAATTTGCATTGCTCATTTATTATTCCTTATTAAATTAAAAATTTACCGCCCGGCTAAAACGCGCAACCGAAGGGAGCGTCGGGCGTAGCGAAGCGGAAAAAACTTGAGCCGCTGGTTAAATATTCTTGCGAAATACACCGAAGTACTCTACCTTTTTATTCTCACCACCTGACTCGAATTTAATTATGTAATACATATCTTGTGAATCGGTATACCACGTAAAGATATGGCCATTATAATGAATAGTACAACCAATTGGGTAGTCGTGATCCGTAAGTTTAGGCAGTTTTCCATGTCCTCCCGGAACACCCAGCTCCTTTACTTTTAGTTTCTCAATTAGAATATCCACCTTTTCTCTGTCGCATACTTCCGAATATGCACTAGAAGACATGACTATTCCAAATATTGCGATGATTAATCTCATATACATTTAACGTTTAAAGTTGCGGTTGAAAATCCGCACCATTTGTTTGTTATGCATGTTTCCAGCAATCAAAAGATTTTTCAAGTATTTGCTGTTTTGTTAGCGGAGTTTTGCTTTCTGGCATAAATACCTCTCGTGCTCCTGCACCATAAGCTGCTTCGCGAAAGGCTCTAAGTTCTACGTCAGTATAACCACCTTCAACACTGTCAATGAGGTGCACGTAAATTATCGGAGCTGGGCTTAAGAGCCTTTTAGGGCAAACAGCATTTACTGCTTCTATAAATGAGTTCTCAGTTTCAACAAAACTTCCCATAACTGCTCTTGGATGCTCAGAAGAAGGCAGGGCAACTTCAGCGCATGTATCAGTAGTAAGCTCCGTGGCTTGAACTTTTCCTTTCGTCACAAGCAAGTAAACATGCCTTGAAATATTAAACACTTTCGCTCCTTTCTAAATTTGCATAACGTTTCGCTAAGAAGCGCTATTGTTATCAGCATCGTTCTTCAGCGCCTTGTTCTGAGTTTTACAAATATACGGCGAAGTAAAGGGGACAGGAAAGTTAACATTTATATAAGTTGGCGAAAGTTTCATAACAACTATTTCATCATAGAAGCCGTCGAAATCTACATCTTTCAAAAAATAATTTCCACCATCAGATAATTTTGAACTCCCCCAAAGCTCTTTATCTATAAATCCATCATTATTAGTGTCGATTGTTTCAATCAAAAGTTGATTATCTTTTCCGTACACATCTGCTTCGCCAGACTCAGTTATTCCAAAAAAATCGTACTGCATAGTACAATAGTCAGTTTCCAGTGATAACCAATACCATCCAAAAAAAATGGTAAATGCTAAAACTAATATCGATATTTTTTTCATAATTCTCAAAATAACGCCGCCTTAAGCAGTGAGTGATTGTTGGCTAAAATGTGCAGCGAAGTGGAACCGAGCCAACTGTCACGAATCCGACTTTAAGGTTTTGTGTACGCCCGGCATGGGCATTAACTAATGAGGTGAAAGTCCTCTGTAGGAGAGTCACCGTCAAAATCTATATGATTATTAGACGATAACTACTAGCGAATGGCAAGGGCCAATCCGCGAG
>NZ_JBUZOU010000015.1:0-125035 GCF_055326765.1 Pleionea sp. WD8-19
AACATCAAAATGGTTGTTGAGCTGATTGCTCCAATCGCCATGGACGAAGGTCTGCGCTTCGCAATTCGTGAAGGTGGTCGTACCGTCGGTGCTGGTGTTGTTGCTAAAATCTTCGAGTAATTTATTCGAAGATTTTAGACAGTAAAAAGGCGCTCTATGAGCGCCTTTTTTAGTTTATAAGTCTTAAAAATTAAATTTAAGTTGCAGCTTCGTGATTTCCATAATTACACTGAATTCGAAATGAGCAAGCTCGAAGTTAAAGCCGAAGATTTTTATTTTTTTAAACCTTTGAAGTGCATCTGTCTGTAAAAGCTAAAGTGCGTTCTTGATTTAGTGAAAAACTAACATTTTTCGGCTTTGGTCACCATTGGAAACTGAACCCGAATTGGGTTTAACTAAAACGATAACAAAATTTATGAAAAGTGCATTTGTCATCTTACTGCTCTTGATATCTGGTTGTGCTCAAACAGTGGCAGACAGAATTAGCCTTCATCAAATTGAGTTGGATGATATTAGAAAGTATCGAGCGCGTTATTTACACCAGCAATGTTTAACTGAAAATAAATGCCTTCCATTTTTGCTTTTACAAAAGAACACAGTCAGTTCAGATCATGACCATTACAAAATTAAGTTAGTTTCTGGTAAGCAAGTTCACAGAAGTGAAATTACCCATTTTAATTACAAAGCAAAGAGAAACCGTCACCTTATAGTGCTATTTCCAGGTTATTCAGCACCTAAGGAGTCGCTGATTAATCATGGTTACTGGTTATATAGTCTAGGATTTGATGTGTTGATTGCACCCGGACCAAACGAAGCAGAAAAATTCACATTTGGGTTTTCCTTCATAGAATATATTGCGGCGTTCATCAACCAGAATAAAAAATTATATGCTGGTATTTATACCATGGGATTTTCGATGGGTGCACTGTCTAGTTTTCAGCTGGCGGAGAAAATTGAGATCACTTTGTAACCTGCCATATTCCTATTTTATTGTTAACGGCAAAAATCGATCAAAAAGCAAAATTGGCAGGACTTTCTTCGCTAGCGGATGATTATTTAACCAAACCATTTGATGCCGACGAGTTAATTGTCAGAATCCAAAACTTGTTGGCTACAAGAGCCTTGCTTGCTGAGTATTATTCATCATCTAAATCGCGACCGATCGTGTCTACAGAACGTTTTGGTAGCTTTGCAAACGATGATTCCTTTCGCTCAAAATTGCAGCAGTGCATTTCGAACTGCTATCAAGATCCCAATGTGTCACTCACGGAAGTCGCTTCGAAGTTAGCTTTTAGCGAACGTCAACTGCAAAGAAAAATGAAAGCAATTTTGGGCATTAGTTTTTCGGAATACTTACGAAACTACCGACTCGACAAAGCAGTTGAATTAATTAAAGAAAATATCAAAATTACTGCCATTGCCGATCAGGTTGGCTTTAACTCCAGTACCTATCTTACACGATGCTTTAAGGCGCGATTTGGAGAAAGCCCATCTCACTTCCGTGAAAAATTGACTTCGAAAGAAGAAGCGGCAAAGGATTCGAGTTCGGTTAAATTTAAATCACATTGATTGGCGATTAGGCAAACGGGATCCAGTTGTCGCTTAAATTCCTATTAGTGTCGTTTATGTTCAACTTGTTTGCGTGATTGTTCTATAAAATGTCGTAAACATACTCACACATTTTTTCTTTCTTACTTACCATTTCGCTCGGCCTCTGACGGATAGACTGGGCCATAAAAGCGTTATTCGATGACTGTCGAATAACTTTTCCTCTTAATAAACAAGTTGAACAGTGAAATAAAAGGAAATCACTATGAGCATTCGCAAGTTGGTACCATTAGCAGGAATATTAAGTTTGTATGTTGGTATGACTTCTTCAGTCATCGCTGATGAGTCACAAAGTGGGTTACAACACACGTTTACCGAATACAATGGTAGTCCCATCATACATCCTCCTGGAGTGCCTAAAGATGGTTACAGTACTTCAAATTATTTGAAAGAGGTTTGTCAGTATTTGGGGTATGACGGTATGACTCGGTATACCACGAAAAAATACACCTATGCCGAAAGAAATTGGTATGGCGACTTCGTTTGGTACACCCAAGAAGCTGAGCCACGGGTTTACGACTCGCTTACTTGCTACGTGTACGTACGATAAATTGGAAAACGCCCGACTTCCTCATTGGCTGAGGTGTCTGAGCTAAATGGATTTTTCATGGAGGTACAGAGTCGGGCTTTTGGAATTCATTGCATGTTATTCATCCAGCAGCCCATTATCCGAGAATACACTGGCGCAACCAGCGTTCCAACATTGTTCGGCAACTTCTCGGGTGTTAACGGTAAAACACATAAAATCAAAAGGAGAGTAGTAACAGTGGGCTATTAGAGGAGAGAAGATGAGTTGATGATGGATATGCAGAGACGTGCATTTGAGCGAGTCACTCAATGCAACCACTTCTTCCGCGGGCATTAATTCTAAATCATCCACAACCAAAGCGCGTGGCAAGTGGGGTATTAATTGCAAACAAGCCGTAATGCTTTCTACCGAATAACTGGAAAACAAAATTTCTGGATTTTGTGCCCTCGATTGTAATAAATGATTTAATTGCTCTACGGTTTTTCTTTCTTCATCAATATTGGGTTTTATTTCTAAGTTAACGCCGAGTTTTAGCTCAAGCGCTAAGTCGAGCAATTGATTAACTGTCGGAATGTTCTGGTCAGCAAATATCGGTGCAAACCAGCTACCCGCATCTAACTGTTGCAACTCGTTTTGAGTAAAGTGTTGGAATACGCCGGCCGCATTCGTGGTTCGTTCAAGCGTTGCGTCGTGGAAAACCATGGGGACAGCATCTTTACTTAACCGCACATCCGTTTCTACCCATCGAATACCACGCTCGGCAGCAAGTCGAAATGCAGCGAGCGTATTTTCTGGAGCCCACTGACTCAGTCCTCGGTGAGCGATAACGGTTGGGAAGTCTGTAAAATGAAGCTTTAATGCCATTAATGCACAAAGTCCAGTTGATGCTCTCTCGATAGCCTAGTTTCCCTCGCTCGATTTGGCAATGAATGTTCGTTTTTACTTTTTGCTGTCCCGGGGTAACATGCGAACTTTCGTTTCACCAATGAAACCATTCAAATGAACAAAGTTTGGGGCAGTTTTATTCTTATCGCGTTTATTACCGCAGTTTGGCAATCGCTTTTTAATGGGCAAACCCATATTTTTGGTGAAATGATGCATTCTGTCTTTCAGATGGCGGAGCTCAGTATTGAAATCGCACTTGGATTGGTGGGATTGCTTTGTTTTTGGATGGGAGTTTTGCGACTGGCAGAAGTTTCTGGTGTTTTAAATGGTATTGCCCGTGTTTTTCAACCCTTATTTCGTCGTTTGATGCCTGAGTTACCGGAAAATCATCCCGCTTTTGGTCACATCACCATGAATATGGCAGCGAATATTTTCGGTTTGGATAATGCGGCAACACCGGCAGGTATTAAGGCCATGGAGTCGATGCAAAGTGTTAATCCGATCAAAGATCGGGCTACCAATGCACAAATTCTTTTTCTGGTGCTTAACACATCATCAGTCACTTTGTTTCCAGTCACTATATTGATGTATCGTGCGCAGCAGGGGGCTACTTACCCGGCAGAAGTTTTTATACCCATTTTATTAGCAACCTCGGCATCAACTTTGATTGGATTAATTACCGTATCTTTAGTGCAGCGTGTGCAATTACTGGATCGAGTAGTCTTAAGCTATTTAGCGGTGGGGGTAGCTGCGGTAGCTGCCATTATCATTGGATTTAATGAGTTGAGTAATGAACAAATGTCTCATTATTCGTCGGTGATCGGTAATGGCGCGTTATTAACCGCTATTGCGTCATTTGTCGCGGTTGCTTGGTGGCGCAAGGTGCCGGTGTATGAGGAGTTTATCGAAGGAGCGAAGCAGGGGTTTTCGTTAGCAGTGACCATTATGCCCTATCTGGTCGCTATGTTGGTGGCAATCGGGCTACTGAGAACCAGTGGCGTGTTCGATGCCGTGTTAGGTGTGATTGCTTATCTTGTTTCCAGCTTTGATGGCGATACTGCGTTTGTGGAGGCGTTACCAACAGCGTTAATGAATCCATTTTCGGGTAGTGGCGCGCGAGCGATGATGTTGGAAACTATGAGTACTTATGGTGTTGATTCATTTGCAGCGCGACTGGCATCGATATTTCAAGGCAGTACTGAAACCACGTTTTATGTGTTGGCGGTTTATTTTGGTGCGGTTAATATTCGACGATTGCGACATGCGATTGCTTGTGGTGTGATCGCTGATCTTGCAGGGATCATTGCAGCTATAGTGATTGCTTACTGGTTTTTTGCGTGACAGCAGAAAGAGCGTCAATGGTAGAGGTTTAATGAGATTTAAACGGACTTTTTTCACCAATAAAAGTGTCACAGTTAGTATTCACTTTCACTTCGTTTATGTCGCCTTGCATGCCAACTTGATAATCCCTTTGTTACGAATATATGTATAGGCCACAAGTTCAAGTTGTCAGTTTAAAGTCAAGAGTAATCCACAGAAAAATTTCAATTATTTTTTTCGCTTTGCACAACAAGCAAACAATGTGCGCAATTCTTAAACGAACCTACATCGTACGGTAACTTATTGAAAATAAAGGGAAAAATAAAACAGGTTAAAAAATAATCAATTTGACTTTGATTCTGGTTTTATCAGGCCTGAAGCCCTTTTTAAAAATCTTTTCCCCACAGTTATCCACAGCTTCTGTGGAAACATTATTACAGCTCAATGACGATGGGACATCGCCCGTTTATGACTGTTTTTGTGCACTGGCAACGGTGTAATTTTTGCCCTGTTTGTGTTTGGTGTAATTGCCAAAAACATCATTGAAGTTACGCTTCATAAATTGTCGCAAGCCATTTATGGTAACAACGTAAAATCGGCCGCCCGGTTTTAAATGTTCCAACGCATCGTACAAAAACAGACTGAGCATCTCGTTACCGACTTTCGCAGGAATATTGGAGACTATGACATCGAATTTTTCATGGGTTAACTGCTCAAGTCCGTTTGACAGTATTGCTTTAGCATTTTTTACCTGATTCAGTTCAGCGTTCTTGTTGGCGTAATCGACGGCGACAAAGTCTTTATCCGCCATGATTACCTGACCTTGTGGTGCCAGTTTTGCTAGTGTGATCCCCAAAACGCCATAACCGCAACCGAGGTCAAAACAGTCGGCATCGCTCGATACTTCAATATAGTCGAGTAGCAAACGGCTGCCTTCGTCTACTTCCCGTGGTGAAAAAATCCCCCAGGTCGATTGAAACTTGAGTGGAAATCCTTTCAATTGAGTATCAAAAAGCAACGGGGCACGAAGTTTGTCGGTCAGAGGTAATTTGGCGGGCGTCATGAAGATAGTTTTTGAGTTAAATTTGGCGAACATTATAGCTTAAGCTGTCGCAATGGGCAGCATTGGGAAGCGCAAAGTGATCACTTGCTAGCGATATGCTTCTTTGTCTTGGTCAGCTGCGGTAAAATAGTCCACCATGTCGTTTTAATGAGAAACACTATTATGAGTAAAGCACCGGTTTACAAAGTGTTGTTTGTAAATCAAGGACAAACCTACGAAATCTATGCCCGCGATGTGCATTCCAGCAATTTATACGGGTTTGTAGAAGTCGAGCAGCTGTTATTCGGCGAACGAAGTCAAGTGGTTGTCGATCCTTCCGAAGAAAAACTGAAAGCCGAGTTTGAAGGTGTTAAACGCAGTTATATTCCAATGCATTCCGTGATTCGCATCGACGAAGTGAACAAACAGGGCGTTGCGAAAATATCGGAAGCCAAAGGAGGTAGTGTGGTAACCAGTTTTCCTATGCCATCGTCTAAACCGGGCAAGTCTGGCGATTAATAAGGCTGTTAGATGAGTTCTGAGTTTGCACCAACCGATATTTTATTGCTATGTCGTCCTGGCTTTGAATCCGACTGCGGGCAAGAGTTTCAATATTGGGCGGAAAGCGTTGGTGTTTATGGTTACTTAAAATTGAAGCTACAGCAAGGATATCTGCTGTTTGGCTGTTACGACAGTGACTCGGCGCTACTGCTATACCAACAGCTTGACGTGAACGAGCTGGTGTTTGTACGCGACGCAATGCTGGCGTTGCCAATCTTAGACTCGCTTGATGTCGAAAATCGTGTGGCTGGCATTATTGATGCGATTGTAACGGCTCCGGCGGTCGCCAAGATCGTTCCACTTCCTCTAGACACCAACGAAGGTAAGTCGTTGGCACGGCTGAGTCGAAAAATTGTACCGCCATTAAAACAAGCTTTGCAAAAGCGGAACCAAATTGATACCCAATCGAGCTGGTATTTGAATCTGATGTTTTTAAGCGGACACTCAGCGTTTGTCGGCTTGAGTCTCGCTGATCGTCAACCGCAATGGAGTGGTGGAATTGCGCATTTGAAAATGCCCTCTGGTGCTCCCAGTCGCTCAACGTTAAAGTTAGAAGAAGCGATTTTGTTTTTCCTTTCGAAAGAGCAACAGTCGCAATTGTTTGCAATGGGAAAAACCGCGGTCGACCTCGGCGCATGCCCAGGCGGCTGGACCTATCAACTGGTGAAACGTGAATTGCAAGTGATTGCTATTGATAATGGCACGATGGACGAGAAGTTAATGGCGAGCGGTCAAATTGAGCACATTCGAGCGGATGGTTTTCATTGGCGACCACCTTATAAAGTGAATTGGTTGGTGTGTGATATGGTGGAAAAACCGGCTCGTATCGCCGAGCTGATGGCACGTTGGCTTGCCAGGGGCGATGCCGAGCGAGCCATTTTTAATTTAAAGTTGCCGATGAAAAAACGGTTTCTGGAAGTGTTGAGCTGTCAGGAAATCATCGAAGCGGTTTTACAGGATTTGCCTTTCCAGTTGCGATTTAAGCAGCTGTACCATGATCGGGAAGAAGTCACTTGCTATTTGAGCTTGGAGTAATTAAGTCGTAATGAATTTAAACGATATCCCTTTGGGTAAGTCAACCGAATATCCTACTCAGTACGATCCCGGATTGCTGTTTCCGGTTGCGCGTCACATGAAGCGTAATGAAATTGGCATCGGGCAAACGCTACCTTTTCATGGCAGTGATATCTGGACCGCTTTTGAAGTCTCTTGGTTAAATCTGCGCGGAAAGCCTCAGGTGGCCATTGTTGAATTTGAGTTTCCTTGCACAACGGCCAATATCATTGAATCCAAGTCGTTTAAATTGTATCTCAATTCATTCAACCAAGAAATGTTAGCGAATGAACAGACGTTTGTAGATCGAGTACAACGGGATCTGTCGCTTGCCGTAAAAGGTGAGGTTCAAGTACACCTTTACAGTCTCGATGCTTACCAACAAAAAGGATTCGGTCGACTTGATGCGATACTCATCGATGAGTTGGATGTGGTGTGCAAAACCTACGATTATCGGCCCGATTTACTGGCCGTAAGTGGGGAGTCAAAAGAAAAGGTTGAGCAATGCCTTTATTCACACCTGTTAAAAAGCAATTGTCTTATCACTTCTCAGCCGGACTGGGCGACTTTGATTGTCGATTACAAAGGTCAGGCAATTGATCAGTCTCGATTACTGCAGTATCTGGTGTCTTTTCGAAATCATAATGAGTTTCATGAACAATGTGTGGAGCGGATTTACCAGGATATTATGCATTATTGTCAGCCAGAAAAGCTCACTGTAGTGGCACGCTACACACGCCGTGGTGGCCTCGATATTAATCCTTGGCGAAGCAATTGTCGGCAGCAAATGCCATTTTTACGGCTTGCTCGCCAATAGCCTTTTACACCGATTTGTCGAAACTGAGATGCTGCTCACACACCGTTGAGTTTAGCTCGATAAATCTGTGACAGGATACAAGGCAGTCAAACACTTTTCCGATTATGCTTCCATTTCGTGCAAACAGTCTGAGGCATAACCCCATGGCTTATCTGGTACTAATGACAGAAGGACAGCAAGGAACGCGGTTTGCGTTGGAAAAGCCGTCGTTGTCTATTGGACGATCACCTAAATGCGATATTTGTCTGGAAGATCCATCGGTAAGTTTTGAACATGCGACTTTGCAAGTTCGGCAAGATGAGCAGTCAGCGGAGTTCTGGATCGAAGACATTTGCAGTACTAATGGTACTTTTGTTAATAATAAAAAGGTCAATTCTGCGGTACTCAATCATAACGACAACATCAACATTGGATTGTCGAATTTCCGTTTTGTGGATGACTCGGATGCCTCATTGGCATCGACCTGTGAGATCAAAAAGTCTTGGATCCCGGGAGTGTTTTACCTTAAAGACTAGTCGTCCAGGCAATCACTCTCCACCTTTGCTACACTTGTCGGATTTCTTATTCGTTGAATATCTCTCCAAAGTCGTTAGAATAGCCTGCCGAACTTCGAGCAGGCCTTATCACTCATTCAAACTGCTGCGGAGTAGGGTAAAAGTAGGTCGCATTAAGAGAACCCATCATTTATGAGTATGCATTTTTTAGAGTTTGAGCAACCCATTGCTGAGCTTGAAGCGCAAATAGAAGAGCTGCGCCTGGTGGGCAGCGATGCTGAAATTAACATTTCTGAAGAAATCGCACGTCTACAGAAAAAAAGTCGTGAGTTAACGGAGCAAATTTTTCGCGATCTCGACGCTTGGCAGATTGCGCAACTGGCTCGTCACCCGCAACGTCCTTACACACAAGACTACTTAGACCATATTTTCACCGATTTCGAAGAGCTGTGCGGTGACCGCGCTTTTGCCAATGATTGGGCAATTGTTGGTGGCGTCGCTCGGTTGGATGAGCAACCGGTGATGGTCATTGGTCATCAAAAAGGGCGCGATACCAAAGAGAAAATCAAGCGTAACTTCGGAATGCCTCGTCCGGAAGGCTATCGTAAAGCTTTGCGGTTAATGGAGATGGCTGAAAAGTTTAAGTTGCCAATTGTTACGTTTATCGATACACCCGGCGCCTATCCCGGTGTTGGTGCTGAAGAACGAGGGCAGAGCGAAGCCATTGCTCGTAATTTGAAAGTGATGGCCACATTACGAACTCCAATTGTTTGCACGGTTATTGGTGAAGGCGGTTCCGGTGGTGCATTGGCCATTGGTGTGGGTGATCGAGTGAATATGCTGCAAAATGCAACTTATTCCGTTATATCGCCCGAAGGGTGCGCATCCATTCTTTGGAAAAGTGCAGAAAAAGCACAAGAAGCCGCTCAAGCGATGGGGATTACTGCTCAGCGTTTGAAAAGTCTGGAATTGATTGACTCGATTGTTGATGAACCCCTCGGAGGAGCACACCGCGATCCCGTTCAGATGGCGAGTAATTTGAAGCAACGCATTCTTGGTGATTTACGTGATTTGCAAGCTCTTGCACTCGATGACCTGCTGGATCGCCGATATTCTCGCTTGATGTCGTTTGGCGCTTATGAAGAGTGAAAGTTTGATGTTGCAAACGTTTTAAGTACTAAGTGCTAAGCCATAAGTTCAAAATGTGAAGAATTTCGGTTGACACCCAGACCTGTTCCGCGCATTGTTTTAATAGAGCTTAGAGCTTAGAGCTTAGAGCTTAGAGCTTAGAGCTTAGAGCTTAGAGCTTAGAGCTTAGAGCTTAGAGCTTAGAGCTTAGAGCTTAGAGCTTAGAGCTTAGAGCTTAGAGCTTAGAGCTTGAAACGTAAAATTTTGAACTTAATGCCCGTGCCGCATCCCATCATTGAATCTCTGGAACATTTTATTCGACAAAACGCGACGCCTTCGTCACGATGGTGGGTTGCGTTTAGCGGTGGACTCGACTCGACAGTCTTGTTACACGGGTTGTCATCGCTATTACCGAGATTTCCGCAAGCCAGTTTACATGCCCTTCATGTTCACCATGGATTAAGCGACAATGCCGACCATTGGGTGAGTCATTGTCATCATTTCTGTCAACGAATTTCAATTCCGTTGCAAGTAGAATACGTTTCTATACCAGAGGCGACACGTCAAGGCATAGAGCAAAAAGCGCGAAATGCGCGTTGGCAAGCGATTTTTAAACACGTGAAACCTTATGACTGTATCTGGTTGGGGCACCATCAGGACGATCAAGTCGAGACATTACTGCTTAAATTATTTCGAGGCACAGGCGTACTTGGCGCACAAGCAATGAAAGCAAAACAAATGCAACAAAAACGGAATGTGTTGCGGCCTTTACTGGGTTTTTCGAAACTGGAATTAATGGAGTACGCAAACACAAATAATTTGAATTGGATTGAAGATGAATCCAATCAATCGGATGCCTTTAGCCGAAATTTTTTACGACGACAGGTGTTGCCAAATGTGGAGCAGCAATGGCCAAGTTATCGTCAAGCATTGAGTCGATTCAGTGACCATATGCAACAGGCTCAGTTACTTTTGGAGCAGCTTGCTGCGCAAGACTTGTCGCAAATTGAAGATGCAGGTGGAATAAAAATTCAAGCCTGGCGGCGGTTATCTGAAGAGCGACAGATCAATGTTTTACGTTTCTGGATGAATCAATACGCGCATTATTTACCGAACGACAATCGGCTGCAGGAGCTGGTTTCGCAATTAAGGCAATACACGCCCAATAAAAAAATTAAGTTTACCTGGGGAAATTGGGTTTTACAGCAAACTGGTGAACGATTGGATTTGGTCGCTGCTCACATGACGGTTACTGAAAGTTTTCAACTGAACTGGTTGAATTTTCCAAAAGCGCTCTCTATCGATGCGTTAAATTCTCAGTTACAAGTATCCAACTTTGAAGGAAAGAATTTACCGGCAATTCGACTGCCAAAGCCGCATGAAAAAATACGAGTATGCTCGCGTCTTGGTGGTGAAAAGTGTTGGCCGCATTTCCGTGAAAAAGCAACATCGTTAAAAAAAATAATGCAAGAGCAAGCAGTGCCACAGTGGCAGCGAGATCGGATTCCTTTGGTATATTACAACGAACAATTGGTAGCTGCCGTGGGGCTTTTTTACGACCGTCAATTTTTAGTTAAAGGTGAAGAAGGAATTCGCTTTGAATTATTGGACGTCAGCGAGCATTCTTGAGGGTGTTTACCGTTGGTTTAAAAATAAAAAAGTTGAGTTGTTAGTTCGATGAATCGGTAATACGCATTGAGTTTTTACTTGAACCTTTTTTACTTATCCACTTCTCTCTCAATCATCGTGAAATTTTCCTTTAAAACGCTTGAGCAATCGTAACGCTTCTTCTGCAATGACAGGTTTGCTATAAAAGTAGCCCTGCGCATAATCGATGCCTAGATTCTTGAGTAGTGCTTGATGCTGTTCCGTTTCAACGCCTTCAGCAATTATGCCCAGTTGTAATTGTGAGCACATATAGGCAATTGTCTTTACAATGGTTAAATGTTTTTTACTTTGATTCATTCGGGAAATAAAGGAACGATCAATTTTAATCGTATTTAAAGTAAATTTATGAAGGTAACTGAGCGATGAATAACCAGTGCCAAAGTCATCTAATAGGACGGGAATGTGAATTTCAGAAAGTGCTTGCAACAGTTGTTGAGCAAGCAGTGCATTTTCGATCAACAGACTTTCAGTAATTTCGACTTTTAATGCAGAAGGTTGTAGCTGGTTTTCGTTCAGCGCCGTTTTAATTGCAGTCAACAAATCGTGATGTTCTATCTGGCGAGAAGAAAAGTTTACGCTAATGGCTATGTCCTGTGCGAGTGGTGTTTGTGACTGCCAATATTTTAATGTGTACAAGGAGTGGTGCAAAATGAACTGACCAATATCATGAATCATCCCGGTTTCTTCTGCAATTGGAATAAACTCATCCGGTGGTACCAACCCAAGCTCTTTATGCTTCCAGCGAGCCAACGCCTCAAAAGCCACAATATGTCCCGTTTGTAAGTTGACAATAGGTTGATAAAAAATGCTGATTTGATCGCGTTCCAGCGCGTGGCGCAGCTCGTTTTCCAGCGTTAGCCGTTTCATTGCGCTTTCGTGTAGGTCCACATCGAACAAAGCGTAACGTGCTTTGCCTGACTCTTTTGCATGGTACATGGCGGAGTCGGCATCTCGTAAAACATCATCTGGTATTTGATGGGAGCCGTTACCTAGCGCTATGCCGATGCTGGTGGAGGTGAATATTTTATGCTCCTTTAGTTGAAACGGTTGTGCGATCGCATCGATGATGCGGTTGGCAATCACCGCAGCATCCCGTACCTGGCCAATATCACGTAACAGTACACAAAACTCATCGCCACCGAGTCGGGCGACAGTGTCTTTAGGCCGAACGCAGTCATCCAGCCGTGAAGCAACCTCTTGTAATAATGCATCTCCCATTAAGTGTCCAAGGCTATCGTTGATTATTTTAAAACGATCCAGATCAAGAAACAGAACCGAAAACTGTGTTTCCGGATTTCGTTGGCGTTGTCGTAAAATTTGTTGCAACCTATCGATAAAAAGAGCACGATTGGGCAAACCGGTTAAGCTGTCATGAAAAGCCTCAAATGCTAGCTTTTTTTGCATGCGGTTACGTTCATCAAGCATGGATTTTAAGGTGTCGTTAATTCGAGATAGCTCGCGTGTGCGTTCTTTTACACGCTTCTCCAATTGGTCGTTTGCTACTTTTAACTCGTGGTGTGCTTGTTTTAAAGACTCTGCACTTTGTTTTCGATACAGTGCCGTAGATACTTGTTGTGCGACAAAAGCTAATACTTCCTGATCAAGTTGAGTGTAAGATTTTCCATTTAGATAACTTTGAACGGCAAGCACGCCAATGGTTTTCGTTTTATGTACCAGTGGAACGCCGAGCCAGCTCTCAGGAGTCGTTCCAATAAACACGCCGTTGGCTTTCCAGTACTCACTGTTGGATTGATTAATCAACAAAGATTTTCCAGTCCGTAAAATGCGTTCAGTAGGCGGGCACTTATTGATATCAATAGAACTGTCTAACATTCTCGAAGCGGTGTCTGAATCAAACTCATCAATCATGTAAGGAAAATGAAGCTCTTTGGTTTTTTCATCAAAAGTACAAACGTAAAAGTTTTTTGAGGGCATAATGCCATTAATAATGTTATGCAGTGCCAAATAAAACTCGTCTAAGTCACGCGTAGTATTGGTTAACTCCGAAATTTTAAACAGTGCAGCCTGTAGTTTTTCGGTTCTTTCAGTTTCTTTTACTTGCAGCTCAAGTTCGTTATTGATTTTTTGCAGCATGGCAGTGCGCTGCTGAACTTTTAGCTCCAGTTGTTCATTGTATTCTTTGAGGTATTGTTCGTATCGCTGTTTTTGTAAGAGCGTTCCTATCTGTTGCGAAACAAAGGTGAGCAGATCTTTGTCTTTTTCTGAAAATGTAATGTTGTTTTTGTAGCTTTGTAGTACTAAAACACCGATGGTCTCATTTTGTACGTTAAGCGGTACTCCAAGCCAGTGTTTGGCCGGTATTCCACGAATAACCAATTCGCCTAATTCGGCCATTTGCCGCAACGTATTTTCGTCGGCTAATAGCACCTTTCCGGTTTTAAACAAATAACCGGTTAAGGTATTTTTAAAGGCTTCGATAGGTTCTGGTGACCAGTTTACTGGATTGTCGCTTTCGACTTCGTCGTGAAAATATTCGAATTGAACGTGAGTGCGTTTGTCGGTCAGTAGCGCAATGTAAAAATTATTCGCGTACATCAGACTGCCAATGATCTGATGTAGCTCACGATAAACATCTTTCAGTTGTTTTGCTTGAGTGGATATAGAAGCGATTTGCAACAAAGCACGATGTTCCAGTTCCGAGCGAGTTTTTTCTTGTTGCTCAGCTTCGAATTTATCGGTTCGGCTTTGCGCTCCATTTTGATTGTTATGCATGTAATCGGATAATAGAGGGTTTAATTCAGACAAACTGAGGTTAAGTTTGACCAGCTCGATCTTTCAAGCATAGTTAAAGATTACACTTATACCAGTAATATTACGCCAATGAGATTTTCAGGAAAGGTGATAAAAATTTAAAATTTCACGCTCTTTTTTCATTGCATCTTGATAACCCAGTGCAATCAGTTCACGGGTAAACGCCTTTTCAAATAGCAAGTAACTGAGCACTGCGTCACCGCTTTCACCGTCAATACCGATGCGTCTTAAGAAGAATTTTAAGCCTTTTGGCATGGCGTCGAAGTGCTCACGAGCAATGGCGCTTAGGTCATGACTCGGATTGATGACCAATGTATTGATGGGTTTTAAAATAAATTCCCGAGCTTTTATTTTATCCGGAATTTTTGAAAGTGTTTTATTCACCCTGTGCAGGCGTTCCAGATCGCTGTCGAGACTGTCGATAAACACACTGTCGAGTAAATGGCCGGCTATTTCGGCAATGGTTGGGTAACCTTCTGGTTGTACAATTTCATCACTGGGCGCATTGCGAGGATCCACACCTATCACCAGAATATTTTCAGCCCCTAAATGTAATGCTGGGCTAAGCGGTGATAAAAAGCGCATACTGCCATCACCAAAGTACTGTTCGCCGACTTTTACTGCGGGAAAGACAAGTGGAATCGCGGCGGATGCCAGCAGGTGCTCTTTACGTATGACTGCGGGATGACCACGTCTTCGGTGGCGTCGCCACACCTGAGTTTCCGGTCTCGCTTGATAGAAGCTGATTGACTCGCCTGTGGTGTAGCTTGAAGCCGTTACACACAACGCCTTTAGCGCATTTTGGGCAATGGCTTTGTGAATAAGAGGATAGGGTATGACACGATCCAATAATTCGCTTAACGGTGAGTTATCAAGTAAACCCAGAGTTCGATGGGGTGTTCCACCAAATAAAACTCTGAGCCAGCGTAATGAGTTTTTTGCCAAGTGCATAAAGTCGGTATGGAAAACCTGTTCGCAATGAAAATTAGCCCACACGTTTTCCAGTCGCCGCATTCCCAGTTTAAAATGCTGGGCATAAGCCGCGACGACTGTTGCGTTGATGCCTCCGGCTGAAGTACCGCAAATGATAGGGAACGGGTTTTCGTGAGTGGTAAAGGGAAGAATTTCAGATATTGCCTTGAGAGCGCCCACTTGGAATGCCGCGCGAGCACCTCCCCCTGATAACAGCAGGCCAGTGTTCGAGTGAGGCGCTAAGCTATTCATAAATATTGAGTCGTATTAAGCTTTCCAACGGAGTCTCAGTGCCCGGTACACTTTCATCGGGTATTTCATTTTGCCGTAGCTGCCGTTATAGCGCGCCAATGCATTGGTTATATTCTTACGTTCTTTTTTTATGTATAAGCTGAGAATGGCGCAGCCATAACGCAGGTTGGTTTCGATATCCATTAGGTTGTCTTCGGGATGCCCAATCTCACTTTTCCAAAAAGGCATGACCTGCATCAGTCCAAGCGCGCCCGCACTGGAAATAGCAAAGCGGTCAAAGTTCGATTCCACTTCTATTAACGCCAAGACCAGCTGTGGATCCAAACCAAACGATCGGGCGTATTTGTGTGCCAAGGTTAATACCGTAAAGCGTTCTTCGGGCGGAATTTTAGGTGCTCGTTTGGCCAGTCGCTTCGACATATCTTTCATCCAAACTTCAGCTTCGAAACGATCTTCAAAAGCATGCTCTCGTTGTAGCATGGCTTTTAATTCGTTACGAAAGCTTTCGTCTGGCATTTGCTGGTTGGCCTGTATTGAGATACTGGCCATGACCATCGACAGCAATAAGACTAAACTACTTATTTTCATAAAAATTAGGAGTTTAATTGCTCTTGAATAAAGTTTAGAACATTATCCATTGGGATATCGACTTTTTCATTGCCAGCACGATGTTTGTATTCGAATTTTCCGGCATCGATGCCTTTTTCCGAAATGACGATACGGTGAGGAATGCCCATCAGTTCCATATCCGCAAACATGACGCCAGGGCGTTCTTTGCGGTCGTCAAATATCACTTCAATACCCAAATCGAGCAGTTGCTGATAGAGTTTTTCCGCTTCTTCTGCAACACGTTGTGATCGGTGCATGTTCATTGGTACTAAGCAAACGGTAAATGGAGCGATGTTTTGTGGCCAAATGATACCGTACTGGTCGTGGTTTTGTTCAATTGCGGCAGCCACAATTCGACTGACACCGATACCGTAACAGCCCATCGCAAGTGTGACGGACTTTCCGGATTCATTTAAAACATTGGCACTCATGGCTTCGCTGTATTTGGTGCCCAGTTGGAAAATATGACCCACTTCGATACCACGTTTGATGGTGAGCTTACCTTTGCCATCCGGTGCATCATCGCCTTCAATTACATTTCGCAGATCGTAAACTTCACTGTATTGAGCATCGCGTTCCCAGTTGACGCCTGTGAAGTGATGGGCATTTTCGTTGGCGCCACAGACAAAGTCAGACAATACCGCGGCGTTTCGATCGGCAATCACCGGGATCGATAACCCAGCCGGACCGACATACCCAGCTTCGCAACCTGCTGCTTGTTTTACCGACTCATCGTCAGCAAGTGTCAATGGCGTTGCTACCAGTGGGTGTTTTTCTGCTTTAATTTCGTTCAGGCTATGATCGCCTCGCAGGCAAAGTGCAACAACAGGATAATCGTCATTAGCGCCTACAACCAGCAAGGTTTTTACGGTTTGATGGGCATCAACTTTCAACAAGGTGGTAACTTGCTCGATGGTTTTGGTATCCGGTGTCGCGACTTTTTCCATCGGTTGGCAAGGAGCTGGTCGTTCCGTTTGTGGAGCCAGGCTTTCCGCTTTTTCGACATTGGCCGCATAGTCGCTGCCATCGCTAAAAGCAATGGCGTCTTCACCGGAATCGGCGAGTACGTGAAACTCGTGCGATGCACTTCCTCCTATTGCGCCAGTATCAGCGAGCACCGCTCGGTAGTCGAGGCCTAAACGATCAAAGACATTACAGTAAGCCTGATACATGACTTGATAGGTTTCTTTTAAGCTTTCTTCGGTTGTGTGGAAGGAATAAGCGTCTTTCATTAGAAATTCACGTGCTCGCATCACACCAAAGCGGGGTCGGCGTTCGTCTCGAAACTTGGTTTGAATCTGGTAGTAATTGGCGGGCAGTTGTTTGTAAGAGCGTATCTCATCGCGAATGATCGCCGTAATGACTTCTTCGTGTGTAGGTCCGAGACAGAATTCACGGTTGTGGCGATCCTGCAATCGCAGCAGCTCAGGACCAAACTGACTCCAACGTCCAGATTCTTCCCATAAATCGGCCGGTTGCACCATCGGCATTAACACCTCTTGGGCTCCGGCTTTGTTCATTTCGTCGCGCACTATGGCTTCTACCTTTCGCAACACTTTCAGTCCGGTTGGTAACCAGGAGTATAGGCCGGCAGACGAGGCCAGCTTGCGAATCATTCCGGCGCGTAGCATCAGCTGATGGCTGATCAGCTCGGCATCGGAAGGCGTTTCTCTTTGTGTTGCGAGGAGGTATTGAGTGGTACGCATGCGTCAGTCCAATTACGGTATTTTGTTAAAGTCGGTTATTCTATCAGCCTTGAAAGGGTTACGAAATCGATGGTTTATCAAGGGAGGAACTTACTTGTCTGATTTGGCTATTGCTTAGGCAAATTCGTTGTGAATATGATTCGATAAACACGCTCTAGGCTCTCTTCCATCAGTGCAATACTTAAACCGAATTTAAAGAATGGGTCAAATGGAGATCTGGCGTGATTCTCCGGGCTGAAATACCCGGTAATTGCGTAAAAATTAAACTTTACTCTTTAAATTTTTTGAAAAAACCTTATATTACGCGCCAGAGATGATTGGTGTGTAGGTAAGAGGAACAGCGGTTATGCCAATATACGAGTATCAGTGCGGTGCCTGTGAGCATCATTTTGAAAAATTACAGAAAATGAGCGATGAACCCTTGGTCGATTGTCCTGAGTGTTCCGAGCCGAAGTTGAAAAAGCTGATTTCTGCAGCGGGATTTCAGCTAAAAGGAACCGGTTGGTACGCAACCGACTTCAAAAACTCAGGCAAGTCGAGCGCTTCCGGATCAACTAAAAAAGCGGAAAGCCAGTCAGAAAGTAAGGCGTCGTCATCGGCTTGTGGCAGTGGTAGTTGCGGGCACGCTCATTGATTGAGAGCTTATAGTGAGACATTTGTAGAGTGTGGTCGGCACGCTCTACAGTGACTCATACTCCAAAACAAATACACCGTGCAAAGGCTGACGCTTTGGTGTGATTTGATCGCTAAGGGAAAAGTAAACAAAAGATTCGCCTTCAACGTGAAGCATAGGCGCTTCGGATCGAATACTGGCGGCAGCCAGATCCAGTTTGGCACCATCGAGCTCAATGGCTTGCTTGGCGTTAATTCGTACATTGGTGCCTTCTACTGCGGCCCCATCAATGATCAGCCCTTTACCGTTCCCTTCAATTTCAACGTTCTCAAAAGCAATGCGCGACTTGCCACGAATAATAATTTGTTCGGCTCGTACGTCTTTTAACTTGATCAGTCGACAACCGCGAAACAGCATGCGTTTGTAAGTCCCCGTAATGACCTTTTGTTGCTGTTTGAGGCAATCGTAATTTTCGGCCGGTGTTGACGCTATCGGTACAGTGGTTTCTCGTGGTAATGTTGCTAAAGTTTGTTTCAGTAACGTCTCAAACTTTTCTGGGTGGTCAAGCATCGGTGTGTGGGTACCGTCTTTCATGATGTGCAGTTGAGAATGTTGTAATCGCGCATCCAGTGCTTGCCCAATGCGAAGTGGTGCAACTGGATCGGACTCACCCCAAATCAAATGCACCGGAACCTGTAATGTTAATGTGTCGTTAGAAAAGTCTTCCGTCACCAGTGACAAGGCGGCATTCAAGTTGCTCCGATCTTTAAACAAGGTATTGCGCGCGGCTGGGGTCGATAATAGGATTTCAGTTGGATCGGGAAACAGATCGGCGGTTTCTAACATCCACTCGCTGGCTTCATTTATTTTTTGGTTTAAACGATCCAAAACACCTATTTTGAATGGGACATCAAACAGATTCTTTTGTAGATTTTCGACTCGTGTCAGGTGCTTGGCAAATACGGTTTTTTGCAACATACCGGCGGCCGAAACCAGTATAAGTTTATCGACCTGCTCGGGAAATCGAGCAGCGAACCTAAGACTGATGGCTCCGCCGAGCGAATGCCCGATGACGACGGTTCGGTTGTTTTTGGCGCGAGTGTGAACCAGCCAATGCAATACTTCAGCGTAGTTGTCGGGTGAGTAGAGCCCTTCCGGCTTATCGGATGCTCCAAACCCGGGAAGATCCAACGCTAATACATGGTAATCTGAGGCTAAAAAAGGGATAACGCTTTCCCAATCTTTGCTGCCATTTGCACCGAGCCCATGAACTAACAATATGGTTTGTGAGTTCTGTTGTCCGGCTTCCTGAATGTGGATCCGTGTATTAAATATGGGCTCTTTTGCTTGATGTTGACTGGGCGCTTGTGTTTTCGCGGAGGAAAATTCTACGAGGTCCAGTACCGGAGCTGGCTGCGTCACTTGACCACTGCATCCTAATAAACTGCTAAAAAAAATAAGAATAAGACTTTTATTAATATATGGCATAAATCATTATGGACAGTCATTGATCCTCGCATAATAACGAAATACCTACAGTGAAGGAATGATAAGGTCTACAAAATGAATCAGGCTTTAACTCAACTGAATGCCGCCGGAGCTTCCATTGCCAGTGACGAGGTAGTTGCTGCACAAATTCAATATTTAAAACAAGAACAGGCGTTAGGCGGTTATTGGTGTGCGCAACAACATCAAGCGCACTGGCAGCGACTTTATGAACTGATTGCGCAGTTGATCCAGGGACAGCCTCATAACGTTGCACTGGTCGAAAGCGCCACTCGCGCTATGATTAATGCTTTGTTAGCGATTCCATGGCAAACAGGAGACGAAATCATTGTCTCCGAATTCGAATACGGTGCCAACTACGTTGCGTTGTTACAGTTGGCCGAACGGTTTGAACTGACGGTTCGTGTGGTTGTGCCTAAAGAAGGTGTTCTCCACGCTGAAGATGTGGCGGATGCGGTTGGAGCAAAAACTCGAGCGGTAATGGTCACCTGGATCCCTGCTCACAATGGTGTGATTTGCCCAGCAGAAAAAATTGGTCAATTGCTGCAAGGTTTTCGGGGGTATTATATTGTCGATGCCTGTCAGGCGGTTGGGCAAATCCCGGTGGATGTGCGAAAACTGAATTGTGATTTTTTGGCAGCGACTGGGCGAAAGTTTTTGCGAGCTCCGCGGGGCAGTGGTTTTTTATTTGCATCGGATCGGGTACTTAATGATGGACTGTTTCCATTGGTGACCGATCATTTTGCCGCCAACCTTGAAAGTCGTACGACCTATTCTCTGCGTGATGATGCGCGGCGCTTCGAGCTGTGGGAAGCCAACTGGTCGGCACGTATGGGGTTGAAAGTGGCGGTAGAGCAGTTATTGGCAAATCAGGCTGCAATTTACTCCAAGCTTCAAGAAAACGCACAACAATTGCGACAAGTTTTATCAGAAACCCACGGCGTGGTGTTATCCGATAGTGGTGTTTCTTTGTCGGCCATTGTGACCTTTCGATCGGAACTAATACAAGCCCACGATTTGTATCAGGCGTTGTTGCAACGAGATATCATGACCAGTTTGGTGACGGCAGACTCTGGATTGTTGGATATGAGGCGTCGCAAATTGGAGCAACTTAATCGAGCATCGGCACATGTTTATAATAATGAGCAGGATTTTAAAAGACTGTCGTCCATGATCACTGCTATTATCCATGAAGCCATTACGAATTTAACTGATTGAATATAACCGTTAGTTCATAAAGGTCTGATTTCGCGACTGCGAATAATTCAATACAATAGTGTTTTCAGTTTATACTGCTTAATCTAACGTCATTACCCAGCAATGGGAGTCTTCCAGTCGATTAGCTGCTCTCTCAATGTTACTTGAGAGAGGCTAAAATTTATTTAAGAGATATCAATACACTATGCCCAATCAGAATAATTCATCCAATCCTAAAAAGAAGCGACCTCTATATATTCCTTATGCCGGACCCATTCTGTTGGAAACACCACTGCTCAACAAAGGCAGCGCGTTTACTGAGTACGAGCGACAAACGTTTAATCTAGAAGGTTTGTTACCCGCGAAAATTGAAACCATTGAAGATCAAGCCGCACGTTGTTATCAACAGCTGCAAGGGTTTTCCAACGATCTCGATAAACACATCTACTTGCGTAATATTCAAGACACCAATGAAACGGTGTTTTTTAAGCTGATTGTTGACCATATCGAAGAAGTCACACCGCTGATTTACACGCCAACCGTTGGTAAAGCTTGTCAGGACTTTTCGAAAATTTATCGGCGCAAGCGTGGTTTATTCATTTCTTATCCCGATCGTGATCGCATCGATGATATGTTGCAAAACGCGACCAAACACAATGTTAAAGTCATTGTTGTCACCGACAGTGAGCGTATCTTGGGGCTGGGCGATCAGGGCATTGGTGGCATGGGAATTCCCATTGGTAAATTATCCCTTTATACCGCCTGTGGTGGGATCAGTCCGGCTTATACACAGCCGATAACGTTGGATGTAGGGACCAATAACGAAGCGCTACTCAATGATCCTATGTATATGGGGTGGCGTCATAAGCGCATTACCGGAGAAGAGTATTACGAGTTTGTTGAGTGTTTTATTCAGGCCGTTAAACGACGTTGGCCAAATGCGTTGTTGCAGTTTGAAGATTTTGCTGCAACCAACGCCACACCCTTATTGGAAAAATACAGAGACCGTTTGTGTTGCTTTAATGATGATATCCAGGGAACCGCAGCCGTTACTGTTGGTACTTTGTTGGCGGCTTGCAAAAACCTTGGTCAGCAACTGAAAGATCAGCGCATTGTGTTTTTAGGAGCCGGTTCAGCCGGTTGTGGGATTGCCGAACAGATTATTGACTTGATGAAACGGGAAGGGCTTTCTGACGAAGAAGCGCGTTCGAGAATATCTCTGATTGATAGTCGTGGTTTGGTAACGGATGATTTGGAATATTTAAAACCTTTCCAAAAGCCGGTTGCACAAAAACGCTCAGCCACCGAAGGTTGGACACGTAATGACAATGACCGTGTTGATTTCTTTAATACCGTTAAGCACGCCAAACCGACCGTTCTGGTGGGAGTTTCCGGTCAGCCACAAGTGTTTAACGAAGACATTATTAAAATGATGTTGGAACATAGTGAGCGTCCTATTGTATTACCGTTGTCGAACCCGACATCGCAATGCGAAGCTTATCCGGCGGATGTTTTAAAATGGACGGATGGAAAAGCCATTGTCGCTACCGGGAGTCCTTTTGAACCGGTAGTGCTCAATGGTAAGCATTTTCCGATCGCCCAATGCAATAACGCTTATATCTTCCCGGGTGTCGGTCTCGGCGTACTGGCATCTAAAGCCAGTCGTGTGACTGAAAACATGTTAATGGCATCGAGTGAAGCGCTTGCTGAGTGTTCTGCAGAGTCTTCAGGCGATGCATTGTTACCACCGTTATCGGATATTCGTAACGTAAGTAAGAAAATTGCATTTGCGGTGGCGCGTCAAGCCATGAAAGATGATGTTGCGGTGACGATTTCGGATGAAGCTTTGCTGGAAAAAATTGAAGCGAATTTCTGGACACCGGAATATCGGGATTACCGACGTACTTCGTTTTAATTTTTGTTGGGTGGGTTGGCGATCGCTTATCCACCCAACTAAATTTTTCTTATAAATGCGGTTAACTTTTGGCTTTACGTCTTGCTTCAAAAGCAGCCATCTGTTCTGGTGTCGCATCGGTTTGAAATTTCTCTTTCCACTCGGAATAAGGCATGCCATAGACTTTTTCGCGCGCTTTTTCGTAATCAATTTCAACACCTCGCTCTTTTGCTTCTGCAACCATCCATTTTGCGAGACAGTTACGGCAAAAGTCAGCCAGTATCATTAATTCGATGTTTTGTACTTCTTTGTGATTGTCGAGGTGGCTCAGCAGTCGACGAAAGACAGCGGCTTCTATTTCGGTTTGCTTTTCCATATTGGGTTCTACTTTTAAATGATGTGTCGTTTAAATTGAGACCGGGCAGAGCCCGGTTTTTTTGGTGGGTTACGCTTAACCACACTTTACAAACACCAGAAAGTCTTTAAGGGATGGTGCTTGATAAGTTTTGGGTGAGAATTTATTCGGTACGACTGGTGACTTCCAATAAGTGAAATCCAAACTGAGTTTTCACTGGACCTTGTACGGTATTCACCGGGGCACTGAATACGACTTCGTCAAACTCTTTTACCATCTGGCCACGTCCAAATTCACCCAGGTCTCCACCGTTACGACCCGAAGGACAACTAGAGTATTGCTTTGCCATTTCAGCAAAGTCAGCACCATCGGCAATTTGTTGCTTTATATCGTTACACTGTTGTTCGGTATCTACCAATAAATGACGTGCAGTTGCGCGTACCATTGTTTTTCTCCAATTCGTATTTAAAAGTGAATGTTCGATTATAGCGGCTTTTTAAAGGCTTGTTGACCGGCTATCCAGGTTTCCAGTACTTCAACTTGCCACAAGGATTTTGGATCGATGTTAAAAATGTCGCGATCAACAAGAATAAAGTCAGCCCATTTTCCGGGTTCGAGCGATCCCAATGTGGCTTCTTGGTGAGCGGCATAAGCAGCATCCAACGTGAAAGATCGTAACGCTTCGGTGAGCGTCATACGCTCTTCAGGCTTCCAACCGCCTTCGGGCTGATTATGATGGTTTTGTCGGGTCACAGCAGCATGAATACCATGAAACGGATTGGCAAGTTCCACCGGAAAATCTGAGCCAGCGGCAATAATGGTGCCTTGATCGAGCAATGTACGCCAGGCGTAGGCGCCTTTTATACGGTTAGGGCCAACACGATCTTCCGCCATATTCATATCACTGGTCGCGTGTGTAGGTTGCATTGAAGCAATTAAGTTCAGTTGTTTTATTCGTTCCAAATCGTCTACCGCAACAACCTGGGTATGCTCGATACGATGTCGTAGTTTTTTGCCCAGGTTTTTCTGATAGGCGTGTTCAATTGCGTCCATCACCACACGGTTACCCAAATCACCAATCGCATGAATATTGGCCTGAAAATCGGCCGTTAATACCTGTTCCACCAGCTGGTTTAATTCACTTGGTGCTGTGACCAATAAGCCTTTGTGATCGGCCTGATCACTGTAAGGCTCAATTAAGGCTGCACCGCGACTGCCGAGTGCCCCATCGGCATAAAGCTTTACACTGCGAATCGAAAGCCGTTGGTCGGCATCAGCAATAGGGCCTTGTTTTAACCATTTAGGCAACTGTTGAGAACTTCCACTGAGCATGGCGTAAACACGCAATGGCAGTTGATTGTTTTTCATTCGCACTTGATAAAGTTGATAAAGATCATCACCAATTCCAGCGTCGTGTACACTGGTTATACCGAGTCGTAACAAGTGTTCGAAAGCTTTATCCAGAGCAAAGTTGTTCTCTAACGTGTTGGGTGGCGGCATTTTGTGAGTGACCAGCGATTCCGCATTATCAATGAGTACACCGGTGGGTTCGCCTTGTGCGTCTTTCAAGATCTGACCACCTTCCGGATCCGGCGTGTCTCGATTAATACCGGCAATCGCCAACGCTTTGCTGTTTACCCAGATGGCATGTCCGTCAATTCGGCTTAACACAATTGGCTTATTTAATTTCAAATTATCCAATGTTTGACGACTTGGAAACGATTTATTTGGCCAAAGTACCTGATTCCAGCCACGTCCTGTAATCCATTTTTGTTGTGGGTTTTTCCTTGCGTAATCAATTACTCGATTTACAGCCTCCTGCTCTGAGGCTGTGTCTCTTAAATCGACCATCGACAGACTGCGTCCGAGACCAAGAATATGACCATGCGCATCAATTAAGCCCGGTAACAGCGTTTTGCCTTCGCCGTTCAGCTTTGTCGCATCGGGAAACTTTTGTTTCGCTTGTTCAAGGTTACCTACAAACAACACCTTTCCGGCATCAAACACCAGAGCATCAAAAGATTTGAGTTGTGCGTTATTTCCCACTGGACCGGTGAGGGTGTAACCTTTTACATTGTGGAGCAGCTGGGGGGCTGCGTAGAGATTTAATGTGGACAGGCTGAAAAGTAAAAACAGTAAATATTTCATGGTGTTATTTATATTATTCAGAAACGGAAGAGGCTTGAGTGTAGCAGAATTTTCATTTCCATTAATACAAAGAGTGAAGAGTGAATGCTGAATATAAAAATAAAGCAATGGGTAGAAAGTCAGCTGGATGCGGCGATTGTTTCTGTATTCGTTGTTGGTGGCGGCTGTATCAATGAAGCCTACCGACTTAAGCTCGAAAATGGTACGGACTGCTTTTTAAAAACCAACAGCTGTGCGGGTTTATTTGTTTCAGAAGTAGCCGGCTTAAAGGCCATAAATCAGCAGGTTGAACAGTTTGCGCCTGCGGTTATTGCGTATAATGAACACGGTTTGCTGATGGAATTTTTACCACCAGCGGCAGTCAACGCTTATTTCTGGAAGCAGTTAGGTGAAAAGTTGGCAGAACTTCATGGCAAAACGCAATCATACTTTGGCTTTTTCATTGACAACTTTTGCGGTTCGACACCACAAATTAATACGCCTACGGACGATGGCGTTAGCTTTTTCGCCGAGCACCGATTGCTTTTTCAAGCCAGACGAGCGTTCAATTCTGGATTGCTGGATAAAAAAACACTGCAACAGGTGGAGCAAGTTTCTGCACGATTGGAATCCTTAGTCCCACCGCAACAGCCTGTGTTATTGCATGGCGATCTCTGGTCCGGTAATGTCATGTGTACTGAAGCGGGGGCTAAAATTATTGACCCAGCTTGTTACTACGGTTGGGCAGAAGCGGAACTCGCTATGACCACATTGTTTGGCGAATTCGACCAAGCTTTTTACCAAAGCTATCAATCCAACAGCTCAATCGCTGGCGATTGGCGCGAGCGAGCTGGACTGTACAATCTCTATCACCTGTTGAATCATCTGAACCTTTTTGGCGGCAGTTATTTATCCGGCGTTATAGAGCAGTTGCGAAAGTACCTCTAATTAACTGAAATTTATGCACTTTTTATAAAGTTGAGAAGCTTGGATAAAATTACTACCCTTAATTTGAAAAACTGAATTAAAATAGCCGGTTTACTGTTTCACTTTCTGCACGAGATTTTCCGTTGATGGATAGCAAATTAAAACTTCACGGTTTTAATAACCTTACCAAATCGCTCAGTTTCAATATTTACGACATCAATTACGCCAAAACACCGGAGCACTTGAAGGAGTATATTGACTACATTGATGATCAATACAATGCTAAGCGATTAACCAAAATACTTACCGATGTTACGGAAATCATTGGTGCGCATGTGTTGAATATTGCGCGGCAAGACTATGATCCGCATGGTGCATCCGTCACTATTTTGATTGCTGAACACGAAATCGAGCCTAAAGCGGAACAAATTGAAGAAGCACCAGGTCCATTGCCGGATTCTGTTGTTGCGCACCTCGATAAAAGTCACATTACTGTTCACACTTACCCTGAAAGCCATCCTGATGGCGGGATCAGCACTTTTCGAGCGGATATTGATGTGTCGACTTGTGGTGTTATTTCTCCTTTGAAAGCCTTGAATTATTTGATCCACAGTTTCGAATCGGATATTGTGGTAATGGACTATCGCGTACGTGGTTTTACCCGTGATGTTGATGGAACCAAGCACTATATTGATCATGAAATCAATTCGATTCAGAATTATTTATCGGAAGATACTCAAGATTTGTATCAGATGATCGATGTGAATGTTTATCAAGAAAATACCTTTCATACCAAAATGATCCGTAACGAACTGGATGTTGATGACTATTTATTTGGTGCGGGTGTGAGTGAGTTTAATGACGCTGAAATAAAGGAGATAAAGGAAAAAGTTGAGAGGGAGATGTTGGAGATTTTTTATTCTAAGAACATGCCGGATTGATTTTTGTTTTCCTTTTTATGAAAACCCGGCTTGCCGGGTTTTTTGTTGTGTTTTGATTTCTTTTTATAAGTTTTTTTCGCACGCAAGCGATAGCGGTGCGAAACTAAAAATAAAAAAATCAATTTAACAATCTAACGCCATTAAAATCCAATCCCCCAACACAACAAAAAGCGTGTTCCCCCTGCTTCAATACATCAAACATTTTTTCAGAAATCACACGCGCCTGTGAAACAGAAGTACACAATGCAAAACACGTAGGCCCCGAACCCGAAATAGAAAAAACCAAAGCGCCATTGTCTAAAGCTACTTGTTGAGCGTCTTCATATCCAGGTATGAGTTGCTTTCGATACGGTGTTATCACATCGTCTTTAAGCAATCGAATGACGTGCTCTTTATTTTGTCGATGGCAAGCGTTAATAAAACCACCCAGACGGGCTTGCATGGTAATCGCCGATTGCAGGTCGATTTGTTTCGGTAAAATTTCGCGCGCACTTTTGGTGGTAATTTCGATATCTGGAAAACAAAGTGCAAAATACACGTCTTCAAAAAATGGCAACGTGTGACAGCTTGGTGTGGTGTCTTCACAAATCAACTGCAACCCACCCAATAGACAAGGAGCGACGTTGTCGTAATGCACACCGCCGGAATTGCGCCCTTCAATTTGCGCGGCCCAGTCGACCAGCTGTTGTTGATTAAAGGGATTCTCATACCATTCGTTTAATCCAAAAAGCGTGGCAACAATAGACGAAGAACTGGAACCCAGGCCGCTACCAATGGGTAAGTTTTTCGATAAAACATAGTTTAATTTTTGTGGTTTAACGGTGAGTTGTTGATTAAAAAACTCAGCGGTTTTAATGATCAAGTTGTCTTTGTTTTGCGGTAAACGGTAAGCAAATTCACCGATGGCAGAATAACCTGCGGGCGATTGATCGCTTATGATTAACTCGTCGCCCAAAACGCGATCGTTGGTATGAAGCGCAGCGCCTAGTACATCGAAACCCACAATAAAGTTACCAATGGATGCGGGAGCAAAAACTTTAATTGATTTCATTTTATTTAAGCCACTACCGTTTGCAAAATATCGCCAAAAACACCAGCGGCCGTTACTTCGGCACCAGCGCCATAGCCGCGAATAACCATCGGCACTGGATGATATCGTTTGGTAGAAAATGAAAACGCATTTTCGCCGTCTCGTATTGCGTAAAGCGGATGTGATGCATCCACAGCAATCAGCTCTACTGCCATTTGCCCTTTTTCGTTAATGGTTCCTGCATAACGCAACACTTTACCTTCTTGCTTCGCTGAGCTTGCCTTGTCATGAAATGCTTCATCCAGTGTTGGTAATTGTCCCATAAACTCATCAATGGATGCGGCTTGTTCCAAATCTGGCGTGAGAAGTGGCGTAATGTTTACGTCTTTCAGTTCAACTTGCGAGCCAAACTCGCGAGCAATAATTAATAATTTTCTGGCCACATCCATTCCCGATAGATCATCTCGTGGATCCGGTTCGGTATAACCTTTTTGTTTCGCTTCATTGACCGCTTGCGATAAACTTAAACCATCTTCCAGCCGCCCCATAATGTAAGATAATGATCCTGATAAAATACCGCTAAAGGTTAACAGTCGATCACCACTGCGTACTTGATTTTGAATATTGGCAATGATGGGTAATCCTGCACCTACATTGGTTTCGTATCCAAACTGGCGCAGCGAATGCTGCGCACTTTCACGCAGTTTTCGATAGTATTCAATGCTCGATGTGTTGGCTTTTTTATTGGCTGCAACGACATGCATTCCCTGGTTAAAAAGATCCATATAGCGCTCTGCCAGTTGATCATTACTGGTACAGTCCACAAACACTGGGTTAAGCGGACATTCTTGTAATAATAACGCACTGAGCTCTTCGATGTTGGACGGTAAGCCACTTTGCTCCAGTTGCTTGCGCCAGTCATCCAGCGCCAGCCCACCAGGTTGCCACAATAATTTTTTCGAGTTGGCAATGCCAACAACACGAAGGTCGATGCGCTGTTGCAATAGCTCCTGTTGTTGTTGATGAATTTGTTCCAGCAGTTCACCACCAATAGTACCAATACCGTAAAGGATCACTGAAATAACACGGGGACATTCAAAAAAGTGCTCGTAAGTTTTGCATAGAGCAACATCGGCTTTCGCTTGGCGGATGACTGCGGAAATGGAGCGCTCCGAAGAGTCTTGGGCAATCGCCACAATATTCACGCTGGCGGTTGCGAGTGCGGAAAAAAGCTTAGCGGCAATGCCGTGTGTTTGTTTCATATGATCGCCTACCACAGTGATCGAACAAAGTTCATCACGCACTTCCACTTCATTGACTTGTTGATGTTTTATTTCTAGAGCAAATTCTTTGTTCAAGGCGCGTCGTGCCTTTTCAGCTTCACTTGCCTTAACGCAAAAAGAAATGGAGTATTCTGATGATGACTGAGAGATCAGTACGATAGAGATGTTTTTGCGACTGATGCAGTTGAACACCCTTTCGGCAAGTCCGGCATGACCTTTTAAGTTCACGCCGGATAAGTTGATCATGGCCAGATTGTCGAGCATCGTAATACCGGCAATATTGGATTTTGCCGGCGCACTTTGTTCTGTGATTAACGTTCCTGGCTGATCGGGGGCAAACGTATTTTTAATTAATGTTGGAATTTTGTGACTGGCGATGGGGGCGATAGTCTTTGGATGCAATACCTTGGCGCCAAAAAAAGACAGTTCCATGGCTTCTTTATAACTGAGTTGAGGAATCACTTGCGACTGTTTTACCCGATTGGGGTCGGCGTTGTAAATACCCTCCACATCGCTCCATATTTGCAATTCGTCGGCATTGACCCCAGCCGCGTAAATCGCAGCTGATAAATCGGAACCGTTGCGTCCTAATAGAGTTAGTTGACCGTCTTCGTTCGAAGCGATAAATCCTGGAGCAACGTAAATATGCTCAATTTGGCTACGCAATGGTTTAATCAGTGGAGCACTGGCTTCTTCATCGTATTGACCTTCAAGCAAAGCGCCTTCCGTTTTTATATAGTCTTGCGAATTGAGTAGGACGACTTTATCAGTACGATTTTTTTCGACTAAATGTGCGCATAACGCGTGATAAAACAATTGAGCCGCGAGGTTTTCACCTTGCGCCATAACGCGGGCTTGTGTGCGAAGGTTCGCATCTTTCACCAGAGCAATCCCTTGTAGCAGCTGGAGCAGTTCATCCAACAGCCAATGACATTGAGTTTTACACTCACTAAAGTCATAACCCGTAAATTGTTGTTGTAACTCGATCAATCGTTTTTCATGATTTTGAGTGATGATCTGAAAGTCTTTTTCAATGTTTTCGCCACACAGAGCTTGTGAAAGTGCTTCTTGCAGTAAATTGGTAATACCCCCAAGCGCTGAAACGACCACAACACCTCGTGTCGTTGTCAATTGCTCGCCACTAATGACACAACAACGAACAAACAACTCTAGAGGCTTCAGTGATGAGCCGCCGAACTTCAGCACTTTCATGTATTATGTCTCCGATGATTAATGTGTATACCCGTGGGTAGAGTTGATGTGTGTTCTTCGGATGTAGCTGGCTTAAGATGGGTAAAGCCCATCTTTTTAAAACAAATGGGTTTTAACCATCCTACAGCCGTACATACTGCATCAACTCAATGAATAATTGCAATGTTCAGGCCATTAGGTCAACTGACAAATATCACCGAATAGCATATCCTAACCTCCTAACGAATAGGAAAGGCGAGAAAAAATGAATAAAGCCCTGTTAATACTGATAATCACTATCAGCAACTTATTGCCGGCAAAACAGGTGATTCATGCCGGACGTTTTATCGATACCGAAAATGGGAAAGTACAACAAGAGGTGTCCATCGTTATTGAAGGTAAGCGCATTGTGGATGTGCAAGCGGGATATATTCCAGGCGAAAAAATCATCGACCTAAAAGATTCTACCGTCATGCCTGGCTTAATGGATATGCATACCCATTTAATGTGGGAGATTACACCCGAATCCTACAGTGAAAAGTTTTTCCACGAAGAATCCTATTACGCGATTCGTGGAACAGTCAATGCGCAAAAAACATTGGCCGCTGGATTTACAACGGTACGTGATTTGGGAGGCGATCCTCGAGTCACTCGTGAATTGAGCAAAGCGATTGAAAGTGGTTTTATTCCAGGCCCGAGAATGTTTAACGCAGGCAAAAGCATCAGTACTACTGGCGGTCATGTGGATCCAACGAACGGATTAAAAGATGAATTAATGAAAGACCCAGGGCCGAAAGAAGGAGTGATAAACGGTCCCATCGACGCTTACAAAGCAGTACGGCAGCGCTACAAAGAAGGTGCGAATGTGATCAAGCTGGCAGTAACCGGTGGGGTACTGAGTCTGGCCAAAAGTGGTGATAACCCACAGTTTAATGATGAAGAACTCAAAGCTATTATGGCTGCTGCTAAGGATTATAATTTTGTGGTTGCCGTTCACGCACATGGCGTCGAAGGTATGAAACGTGCGATTCGCGCTGGTGTGCACTCCGTAGAACATGGCACTTATATGGATGCGGAAGCCATGAAGCTCATGCGTAAGCACGGTACTTTTTATGTGCCCACAATAACGGCCGGAAAATGGGTCGAGCAAGAGGCTGACAACTATCCGCCTGTGGTGCAACCAAAAGCAAAAGCAGTAGGGCCGCAAATACAACAAACCTTTGCCAAAGCCGTAAAAGCGAAGTTAAAAATCGCGTTTGGCACCGACGCTGGTGTGTTTCCTCACGGGTTAAATGCACGCGAATTTCAATACATGGTGGAAGCGGGCATGTCACCTATGGCAGCCTTACAGTCGGCAACCATTGAAAGTGCCAAGTTGTTACGTATTGATGATGAACTGGGTTCGATATCATCAGGAAAGTTAGCGGATATTATTGCAGTGAAAGGTGACCCATTGAGCGATATTTCGTTGATGGAGCAGGTGAGCTTTGTGATGAAAGAAGGGGTGATTTATAAACAGAATTAAAGAATCAATTGCGGCGCTAATCATCGCGCCGCGATAAAACGACTAACCCAACTGCTCCAAAATGACCTCTGCGGTACTCACCTCAAACTGTTTGGGCTGTTCAACATTTAAATGCGTTACGACGCCATCCTCTACAATCATAGAGTATCGCTTTGAGCGAAGGCCGCCAAAGTCTCCGGTTTCCATTTCTAACCCAATGGCTTTGGTAAAGGCACCGCCACCGTCTGCTAACATCATAATATCTTCCGCGTTGCTGGCTTCCCCCCAAGCTTTCATAACAAAGGAGTCGTTCACCGATAAGCAGATGATGCTATCAACGCCTTTTGCTTTGATTTTATCGGCATTCACCACAAATCCTGGCAAATGCGCCTGCGAACAAGTCGGTGTAAATGCGCCAGGTACTGCGAATAAAACGACTTTTTTAGCGTCAAAAAGTTCTGCTGTAGTTGGGTTGGAAGCACCATCGGCGGTTAAAAGTTGAAATGAAACGGAAGGTAATTTGTCGCTAACTTTAATCATAAATTCACCTGTATATGTTGAGCTTCAATGAGTAGAGTGGGCATAGTAGTCGTATCTTTGTTATTTGGCAAAAAATACCCAGAATTTCGAAACATCACATAATAAAACTGACCGTTCGAGCCCGGAGTTTTTTGATTGTTCCGGGCCCAATAGTATTGCGACTTTATTGTTGGTAAACAACGGCTTTCGCAGTCAACTTTTGCAATCCTGTTTCATCGGTTGCGCAGTTTAGTAAGTCTTTTTTCTCAAAGACATACACTTTATCGTTTCCGTCACGGGAGTTTTCAAAAATCAAAGTGACGTGTTCATCGCGTGAGAGTGACCTTAATGATGCGTTATAATCGCACAAGGCAATAAGTGTTTCTTTCACAAGGTTTTGCTTTTTTTCTTGGTACACTTTGTTGCGTTGTTCACGATATTTATTCATTTTTTCTTTGTAAGCATTCATTTGCGCTTTGCTTTTCTCAATCTGTTTTTCCAGCTCTGTACGACGTTTTTCCAATGCTTTGCGCTCTTCTTTATCGGCACGCATTCTTTCGCGCTCTACTTCTCGTAGTTCACGTAAGTGATCGCGATATTGCTCTTTGTTTTCACGCATTTGTTCGCGCATTTTTTCGAGCTCTTCGCGCATTTTCTCGTTGGTTTCTGAATGCTGGCTGTAAAACTCGGCCATACCATCAGCAACTTCTGCTTCCATTTCGGCAACGGCTTCGGGTGGTAAAACCGGAGCAACGGCGGGAATGACTTCTTGCACGTAAGACAGTGCACTTTCGCCCATGGCTTCGCCCCAAGCTTCCCAGTCCCCTTCAAATGTAGGTACTCGAAGCATGCTGCTGGAATGAATCGTAAACACCATGCCCTGTTTGGCGAGGTAACGGGCATCAACCCGATTGTTGTAACGGTTACCATTACCGATGGATGTTTCAATGATGCGCTTCATGATGCGCATGTCTTTGTTGATGTTAGTGAAGTCCGCAGCGGAAACCAGCGAAACCGCACCGATCAATCCGAATACGAGTGTTGACTTTATGTTCATAAAAATACCTCCCAAAATAGAGCTGGAAAACCTTTAACAATGTTTGCGACTGAAAATTAATTGGAAACCTTAAGTACCTGGTTCAAGTAACGATTGTTCTCAATTTGGTTATCAACAATGTAATCGACGCGCTGATTCAGTTTTTGCTGATCAATATCGCGTTGTTGTAACCAACTGGCCATAAGTGTGTTCATATCTTGCCGACGTTCCTGACGATTGTGCTGCAGTAATGTTGTCAACATTTGCTGGTTGTCACTGATCTGTTGCAGTTT
Source organism: Pleionea sp. WD8-19 (assembly GCF_055326765.1). NCBI lineage: Bacteria > Pseudomonadati > Pseudomonadota > Gammaproteobacteria > Oceanospirillales > Pleioneaceae > Pleionea > Pleionea sp. WD8-19. The sequence goes on from NZ_JBUZOU010000015.1 coordinate 33,833, forward strand.
TTGCTCTTCAAAGCGTGTGTCGATGTAACTTACTTGCTGCAAAGCCAATTCGGATAATTTCTCGTCGACCAGCTGGGCGATTTCGGTTTGTGAGCCTTTACCACCAAAACTGACAGAGAAACCACCATCGATGGCAATAAACTCAACTCGAAACAACACCAGTAACAGCGCCAATGTGGAAGTGGCCATCGATAATCCATTGAGCCAGTTAAAGCCCAAATTTTTGCGTTTGGACACGGCAAAACGAGTGCGATGCCAGTCGGGCACTGGTTGCGTTTGCCAGTCTTTTTCCATTTGCGCGGTAGCTGCGGCACTGTGGTAAAGTTCGCGACAGTGTTCGCAGCGATCAATCGCTTGCTCAACTGCGCGTGCCAAAGTCGGTTCCAAACAGCTGTCGAGATAGTCGAACAGATATTGTTCGACAAATTTATGATCACACGACATTTTGTACCTCCAGTTGCCCTTTTAACTTTTTCAAGGCGGCGTATAAACGGGTTTTTACGGTATTGGGTGAAATGCCTATCTGTTGGGCAATTTCATCGAAAGTAAAGTGTTGGAAAAATTTAAGCTCAACCACCAAACGTTGATCTTCAGGCAGTCCGGTGAGTGAGCGCATAATGTGTTGATTCGATTGGTTCTGTTGTACTTGGTGTTGTGGCATGTCATCACTGGTTTGGTGTTCTGGCTCGAACACACTCGCATCGTGCGTGGGGATGCGATGTCGGCTGCGCAACCAATCGGTGGATTTGTTTGCCGCAATTCGAAACAACCAGGTTAAGAATTTGCTCTGACCACGAAAGTTAGGCAGGTTACGATATACCGCGAGAAACACTTCTTGCATTAAATCCATGGCATCGCTACTGGAACCACACATACGCAAACAGTGGTTGTACACGCGATTCTCGTAACGGCGCACCAGTCGCACCCAGGCTCGTTGTGAGCCGTCGAGAGCCTTGTCGATAAGTTGTTGATCGCTGTCGTTAAAAAGCATGAGATGCCATGAAGTGTTGAATGTTTTCCGATTAGTCGCCCATCGTTGGCAAAAAGTTTTAACTGTGTGAAAACTTTTTACAGCCGACCAACACTGACGGTATCGCCCACCGCAAGAGACAATTCTTCGGCGGCATTGCCCTGGTAAATGGCAAGCTCCAACAGTCGATCGCTGTTAATAATGGCCAGTCGGCCATGGGCATCAGCGTCGCAATAAATATCGCGTATTGGGAACAGGTAACGACTGCATTGTGCTTGTAGCGTACAGTTGGCGGGCAAATCAGCAATGGAAATATTGGTGATGGCGTTGCCGAACCGGTCAAAACTAACAATTTGACCCACAATTTTATCGCCAACGCTTTCCGGATCGGGAAAGGTGAGCTGGTGAAAGTGAGGGAGAGGTTCGCTGATTTGTTGTTTATCGCAACCTTTGGCGATTTGTATGGCTGCTGGAGTAAATAACGCGAGTCCATCAAAGCTTCGGTGCTTGTGCCAAAACGGTGTTTTTTCTTTTAGAACATAAGCTTCGACTAGGCGATAGTTGGCAGCGGCTAATGAGAGAACTCCATTGTCTGGGCCGATCAGCCAGTGTTGATCGCAGCGTAAGGCGATGGCTTTTCGTGGTGAGCCCACACCAGGATCTACGACCACCAAATGAATGCTTTCCGGAGGGTAATATTGGGCATATCGCTTAAGTGCCAGTGCGGCTTGCCAGATATTTTGTGGCTCAATATCGTGGCTGACATCGATGATGTGATGTTCAAGTCCCTGGCTCATCAACAGGCCGGTCATGGCTGCTACATAGCCATCTTGGCTGCCAAAGTCGGTGAGTAATGTGATTGCTGGGGTTGGATCCATATGTCCCTCATTTAACAGTCTTTTTTCTACTTTAGTGGGATGGTATAGTGAAATCCATCGAACACATAGTAAGGGTAACTTATGAAAACCGCCAGTCAGTGGTTTGCTGAGTATGGTGAGAGCCATCAAAATAAGACGAATAAGCTCATTCATTGGTTTTGTGTGCCTGCCATTTTCTGGAGTGTGGCCTTAATGCTTTGGTCAATTCCAGTACCTGCTACGATGCAAGTTTCGCCGTGGGTTAACTGGTCTACGATAACTTTATTATTGGTCATGGTGTTTTATGTATTGTTGTCTTTGCGATTGAGTTTTGGAATGTTGTTATTTTCAATGGCGGTTTTGGGTTTAACCTTTTTAATGGATCACTGTACGACGCTACCGACTTGGCAAACCGGGTTGTTTATTTTTGTTGTTGCATGGATTTTCCAGTTTGTAGGTCACAAGCTCGAAGGAAAGAAGCCGTCTTTTTTCAAAGATATTTTGTTTTTACTGGTTGGCCCCGCCTGGTTAATGGGGTTTGTGTATCATAAGCTTGGCTTGAAATATTAATTATTAAAACCGGCTTGCACGAAATGCGAAAGCGCGCATTGAATGCAAGCCGGTTTTGTTATGTTCAATCAATTTAATAACAAAGAGTTTAAGAATTATTTATGGCCGTTGAACAAAGTAATGCGAGTGCATTGATCACCAGTGATGGTGTGATGTTAGGTATCTTAGTGGTATGTCTTGGTTTTGTGTTTCACACATCCAATAGTAAAAACCCGTTTTGGAAAAAGTTTTATCATTACGTTCCTGCTCTGTTGATGTGTTATTTATTACCCGGGTTATTAAATACCTTAGGCATTATTAACGGCAGTGATAACGATATTTATTATGTGGTGTCTCGCTTTTTGCTTCCCGCCGCGTTGGTTCTTTTTATTCTTAGTGTGGATTTGCGAAAAATTATTGCATTGGGGCCAAAGGCATTGGCGATGTTTTTTGCCGGTACGCTTGGTGTCGTGATTGGTGGACCTATTGCTTTGTATTTTGGAGCACCGCTGGCAACCTGGTTTGCAGAATTAGCTGGTGCTGATCTCGCGACAAAAGAAGAAATGTGGAAAGGAATGTCGACCATTGCTGGTAGCTGGATTGGAGGGGGCGCCAACCAAACCGCGATGAAAGAAATGTGGGAAGTTGATAATAACTTATTCGCGGCAATGGCGGCTATCGACGTTATCGTTGCCAATATCTGGATGGCGTGCTTGTTGATTATGGCACGCCGTGCTGATGAACTTGATGCCAAGCGCGGTGCTGATAATTCTTCGATTGAAGAAGTGCGTAAAACGGTTGAGCATTTTGAGCGACAGCATGCCCAATACCCAAACTTAAATGCGTTCATTTTTATTATTATGATTGGACTGGGCGCAACCGGACTCGCTCACTTTTTTGCCGATACTTTAACGCCTATTTTTGATGCCATGAAAAATGAGCACAGTGTGGTGGCTTATTTGGGGTTGCATAAACACTTTTTCTGGTTGATTGTATTTGCGACTGCGTTTGGGCTGATTCTTTCTTTTACCAAAGCGCGTAAACTCGAAGGTGCGGGTGCTTCAAAAGTGGGGTCGGTATTTATTTATCTATTGGTTGCCTCGATAGGAATGCACATCGATTTGACCGAAATGTGGCGTTACCTCGGCGTATTTGTGATTGGGTTAATTTGGATCAGCATTCACGCTATCATTATGTTAACCGTGGCTAAGTTGATCAAAGCGCCAACGTTCTTTATGGCGGTTGGCAGTCAGGCCAATATCGGCGGAGCCGCATCGGCACCGGTAGTTGCCGCAGCTTTCCATCCTTCGTTGGCACCGGTTGGCGCATTATTGGCGATTTTAGGCTATGTTTTAGGTACTTACGCTGCTATTTTATGCACCTACATGCTTCGAGCCGTGGCTTGATAGCTTTTTATTTAAAGTGTTGAGTGAGGAAATCAAAGGATGTTGAAGCTGCAGTTCAGGGATAAATCTCGACCAGATATGTGGTTGGTCGATCCCCTGATTACCATAGGTAGCGATGCTTCTTGCAGTATAGTGCTTAAGTCCAGTAGGGTGGCGCCACACCATGCCGAGTTGCACGTAAAAGATAACACCATTGAGTTTATCCATAAAGCGGAAGCTAACAGTTCGTTTGTTAACGGATCTTTAATTGCTACTCGTACAATATTAAAAGCTTGGGACGTCATTTCTTTGGGTGGTATTGAGCTTGAGCTTATTGATCCTTTACTTAATCGAAGCCCACGAAGTAAGCAAGGTGAGTACGCAACACAAGTTCGAAATGTATTGAGTGATTGGTTGCTACAAGCTCAAACCGCCCCTTTTTCGGGACAAGTATTTCCCCTAAATAAAGCACTGGTTATCGGCCGGGAATCGCAATGCGACATTGCGATTCCGATGCCTCATGTATCGCGGAAACACGCCCAGGTATTTATGGAAAAAGATCGCGTGAAAGTTCAGGACATGGGGTCGGCAAATGGAACTTTTGTTAATGGCGAAAAAGTACAAGAAAAGTATTTAAATGCAGGTGATGAAGTACGTGTTGATGAGTTTAGCTTTAAAGTGATTTACACCGGAGAAGCTGACGCTGAGCAAAAAAAGGCATTTCACACCACAATACGTGATACGCAACAAGAGCAGCTAAAAGGGCAGAAAAAGCGATCAAAATCGACAAGTAAATACCCGACACCACCCTCAATAGAAAATACATTGTCGGATCATGTAAAGATCCAACGTGCTTTTTTTCATGGCAAATCTTCAGCGGTACGTGGCAAAGTTTATGAAGTTTCGTCTACCGGTTCGCCTATCGGTCGAATGCTTGGCCATCATTTATCTCGTGACGATACTAGCGTATCGGGTAGGCACGTCGAGATTTATAAAAACGGTCGCTTTTGGAGCATCAAAAATAATGGCGCTGCAAATGGTCTATTTGTTAATGGTCGAATGACAACGCGAGCCACTTTGCTCGATGGCGATGAAGTAACCATTGGTGGAATGGATTTGGTCTTCCAATGCGAAGGTACTTCACCGCGTACATTAACATTCGATGATGAGCACTCTGGCCCAGACTTAGGCAAAGTTGCCATAGCCATAGCCTTAATCGGCGTGTTGATTGTTTTGGCAATGATTTATCTTGGGCAGTAAAACTTGCATAGGAGCCATGATCTCGTAAGCGCGGTCCATTTTTTTAAGGTTTTAATTGTTCCGCCCACCACAAAAGAAACTCTCGCAGTATTTGATGCAAAAATAGTTTTATTTCCGGGAAGAAAAAATAAATTTGTGCATAAGTAAACATTAAAGCGAGCAGAAGAAACCAGAAAGTATTCCTTAATACTCGTAATAAAGAGATAGACGCTTTCGCAGGCTTACCGAGTAGCAGTGGCGTTAATGGGCCTTTCCGTTGCAGAGATTGTTGTGGCAGCGTCATAACACCCTTTAACTGCTGTTTCACTTCGGTTGCGCTTTGAAATCGGTAGTCCGGATCCAGCGCTAACATTTTCAGCAATAACTCCTGTAGCGGTTTTGGTAATCGACTGTAGGGTTCACTCCAGGCAATTTGTCCATTTTTCCACTGTAGAGGTTCTCCTGTTAGCATGTGAAAAAAGACGGCTCCTAACGCAAAAATATCAAGTACTTGTGTGATAGGTTCATTTTTTTGTGGATGATACCAGTTTTCGAAATCTTCGGTGTGATGGTAATGTTCACTTAAGCCGAAATCGGAAAGCTTTACTTCACCTTCGCTGCCAAACAAAATATTCGAAGGCCGAATATTTCCGTGGCAAATGCGATTACGGTGAGCGAATATCACGGCGTCGATTAGTTGGTTGGCAAGCATAAAAAATTGATTAATGTCAAACGGTTGAATCAATCGCTCTGCCAGTGAGCCTGCATTCATGTATTCCATAACCACAATGAAAGCGCGCTGATTGCTTGCTGTTCCGTGAATGTTTATGATGTGATCGTGCTTTAAGCTGGCCAATAGCTTAGCTTCTTTTAAGCCACTTGCGTCGTTATTCCGCTTTTTAATGACGATTAAATCTTTGGTGTTGTTTTTTTCATACAAATAAACAGTGCCAAACTCATTTTCATTTAATACTTCTAGCAAGGTAAAGTTTTTTGCCAGGCTAGCAATGTCTTTTTCTGCATCGGCTTTTTGAGTGGCGGCCAAATGCGCACCTTTTATAATATGCAGCAGCTCATGCTCTACAACGCCAGCAGAAGTTGGGCGTTGCGCTGGATCTTTGGCAATGCACTTTAATATTAACCGTTTTATCGGACGTGGAATTTTCGCAGCTTCTACCGTTTTCTTATTGGCTATGTCTTCAAAGTTTTCGGCAAAAACCTCGAACATTAAAACACCCAACGAATAAATGTCGCTAAGCAGTGTGGCGTTTGCTGAGCTGGTTTTAACTTCCGGCGCCATGTAACGAACGGTACCGATTACTTGGCTAGCGCTCTTTTGTACGAAGCGTTCATCGGTATAGAAGCTGGCAATACCAAAGTCGAGAATGCGGGCGTTATTTTCTTCATCAATAATGATGTTCGCGGGTTTAATATCGCGATGGACAATACCGTTGCGGTGAGCGTAGGCAAGTCCTCGACAAATCTGAATCAGATATTGTACTTTCTGACTATTACTCAATGCTTCGTCTTGAACCAGGTCGTGCAGCGTAACACCTTTGACATACTCCATAACGAAGTAAGGTTTGCCGGAGTCGGTGATACCTTTATCAATAACGTGAATGATTTTGGGATGATTGAGCCGGGCGACAATCAAAGGTTCGTTTTCAAATAACTCTTTCGCTGTACTGTGATTGAGTAATTGTTCGGAGAGGAACTTGATGGCGACAGTTCGTTGAAGCGAAAGCTGCTGTGCCCGATACACTTCGGACATGCCGCCTTCGCCAATGCGTTGTTCCAGCTGATAGCCAGGGATTTCCATAATTTGAAGTTTTGGTTTTTACTTCAGTTTAGCAGTATAGTTCTAAAATCCCAGTAATTGTCAGCTGATTTTCAGTTTAAAATTATAACTTCCTCGTTAGTTTATATATCAGCCGAAGAAGGTCAATCATTAACTTCTTTGGGTCGTACTTTAAATATTTTGGAATATAACAGATTTTGATTTAAGTCATGAATTTCAAGTAACCACTGTTCCGGTTGTTTAATTTCTTCGAATGATCTTAACATTTCCCATTTTGCTCTAGGAGAGCCATATAGGATTTGCTGTTGCTCGTAGAATTTTTTTCCATCATGGTTTATTTTAATCCACCTTGCAGATAAAGCGACCGTATCAGAGAAGTCATCAAATCCAGCCATATCGACTTCAAATATTAACCCAAAGCGATCTTCGTCCTTGTTTGTTGTTGTAATATCAAGACCAGGTTGAGAGAGTCGATATCGTCCTGCTCTTCCGAAAACTTTACTCTCTTGCAAATGAAAACCGCCCTCTCTATAGTCGTCCAATTCGACTTCAATTTTACTTAAGGAGAAAGTCTCTTTGGCTAAGCTTTGAATTTTCGTTAATTCAAGCGTTGTTAATTTTGTTTCCGCCAAAATCCATGACAGCGCAACACGAATATTGGTTTTCGCTTGTTCTAACTTAGAAGTTGAAATTTTTTTATATTGTTCGATGTCCAACAATTTCATACATCGTTCAATGTCACGAAGTTCACTTGGTGCTGAGCAAAAATATCGTGCTAACATGATGTTTTGAGCTGGTTCATTTTTTTGTCGTTGAGCGTGCTCTAAGTGTTGCCTTGCCATTTCCCAGTTTTGTGTAAAATATTCTCCTTCCATATACATACGACCTAGTCGCATTGACGCGTCAGCAAACCCTAAAGCGGAACTCTTTTTATAATATTCAATTGCGAGCTCAAAATTCTGTTTAACTGGCTTTCCCGTGTGATACGCCGCACCAATATTGAATATTGCTCTTGGATGGCCATAATCCGCTGCTTTTTGATAGAAATTGAATGCTTTTTGCTTGTCGTTCATTACATTACCATCGAACTCGTACTCATCGGCAATCTTTGCAAAATCATAAGCAATAGCGCTTCTTCCATGCTCAGTGAGTTTTTCCGGGGAGGGAGAGTTCAGATTCAACGTTTTTAATAAGTAGTTGTAGGTAAATGCCAACTCATGGCGTTCTCCGCTCCAACTATGATGACCGTGAGCCGTATTTTCATAAAACATTGTTTCTACTGGGTGATTATTTTTTTTCAATAGATATTTCAATCTGTTCGAATGTTCAAAATCAGCAATATCATCTTTGCGCCCTGCAATGAGTAGAATTGGTGCTTTTAACTGATGATATAGATTAACAGGTGATACGCTGCTTAACTCCTCATTGTAGGCACCTACTGTTCTTTCTATTCGTGTCTGATGTTTTTCTCCTGTTCGAAAGTTACTTGCATTAAATATTAACGGTAAATCATAAATACCAAAGCTTGCTACTACACACTTATAGAGTTGTGGATTTTTAATTGCAAGCATGGTTGCTGAGTATCCACCATAACTGGCACCTATTGAACAAATATGTTTAAAGCTATTTTTATTCAATACTTCAGAAACGATGGCTGAAATATCTTCTTCAATTAGCTTTCCAAATTCACCTACACCACTTTTAGCAAACTTTTTTCCAAATCCTGAAGAACCGCGAAAATTTACACGAAGCACAGAAAATCCTCGGCTTGCATAATACTGAACATCTTTATTAAATCGGTCAGACTCTCTTACATTAATTGGCCCACCATGAGGCATAACAAGTAAAGTGCTTTGGTTGTTTGCTCCTGCTAGTGTCAAGAATGCCTCAATATCTAAGCCATCTCTTGATTTTATACTGATATATTGAGACGGATAAAAAGCTGTATTATCGAGCTCGGGGTAAGCAGTCAATAGTCGATTGACAATATCTCGATTGGTATCATATAGGTAGTACTCGCCTGGCTCCGTCGCTCCGTTTGCAAAGAGTAGTTTTTTATCTTGGCCTTCGGACTGTCCAATTACAAATATCTCCTGGTTTGAAAAAGTATTTTCAAACCTACGCGTTAACTTTAAGTCTTCAAGTTCAAAATGATGATGCCGGATTAAACCATGCTCATAATATGTAACGAAATTTAACCGACCACTTTTAGAAAATTTAGCAGTCACAAGGTCATACTTAGGATGTTGATAAATAATATTACCCAGTTCTTGTGTGTTAATGTTTAAAGTTCTAAGTACCATTTTATCGCTGTCTTTGTTAGTTAAAATCGCTATTTCATTTTGGCTAACAAATCGAATGGGTTTTATATTGTAATCAATGTTTTCGACTTCTAAGTAAGTTGTCCAATTGCTTTTCTCTTTATCTAGATACTTGTAAATGACTTTATTGTCTTCCTCCTCTATGGCTAAAACTCGATTAAGTCCTTCGTCAAACGAAAAGGATTTTATGTTTTTCGTGCTTTGAGCTACTACTGTGGAATTACTGAAATCGCCTTTAGAGAAAGAGTTTATGTCGATTATTAATAGTTGAAAAATACTTGATTTACTACTCTTCCTTTTTGCAAACATGATTTGTTCTGGATTTTCAGGTAACGAATTTACTAGATAACCTTGAACATCAACTAGTTCAAATGTCAGTTTGTTGTTTCTGACTTCAGAAATTAGGGAGTAATTTTGACCATCATGCTTGATATTTAAAAATAATTGTTGTGAGTTTAACCATTCGTAGTCGACTAATTTGTTGTCGACGCCTATAGGTAGAGAGTGCAAAACTTTAAATTCTTCTAAATCAATAAGGCTAAGAAAGTGCTCTTTGCTATCTACAATATATGAAGTAATATATTTTCCATTGGGTGACATACGCACCAATCGCTGCTCAGGATTACTGTGTAACAGCTCAGATGAAATGGGTTCGGCATGGGAAAGTACACAAAATAAGAAGTTAAGTGTCAAAGTAAAGTGTATTAAGCGCATAAAATTATTCTATTTTGCTTTTAATTTTGGAAACAATAGAAAAGAAATCATCTTCTCCTGGGCCGCCATAGGATATAGTTCGACTTCCTAATATTTGAGGGTAATTACTTTCCATAAACTCAATGGACTCTGACGATCGGTTGACTAGCTCTGCGCTGGTATAAAGTGTCCAGTAACCTTTTGTAACCAACTCTAGGTGCCCAACATAACTGATTTCTTGTGGGTTTACCTTGAACTGCCAATATTCTTCATTTTCTAACTTAAGACGCCAGTAGTTATCGAGTTGTAGCCTTTCAATTGTGTAGACTCCAGCTTCTAAGTCTACTAATAGATAGTTAGTTCCTTTTTTAATGTCTTTTGAAGAAAGCTCAATATTTTGCGGGCCCTTTATTGAAATAGCCTTTAAATTACGATTTGTTTCTATTCCTAATAGTAAATAACCCCTATTTTGCTCCAGTTTTAAGTCTTCATCGTTCTTAAGAGAGGTTACTTTTGTTGCACAAGAGGTCAATAAAAAAGAAAGAATAAGATAAAGTATAATTTTCATGCTTCATGCCACATAATTTAATAAGCCACTTTTTATTGCGTTAAATACAAATGCCTTTCTTGTCGAACTTTGATACTAACATAGTAGGTTACAGTAGTTCGAGTACTCGGACTTTACTTAGTTTGCGTAACTTTCTTTCGGTAAAAAATTCTCTGCTAACATGCAACGCATGCTGCCACCACCGACAAATTCGATGGTGGAAATGTCACAAAGTACCGGCTCGCCAAAAGACTCTAGCTGCCGGTGTTGTGCAGGCGTAAACCCTTTCCAGGCGGATGCCGACATGGCAATAATCGGAGAACCTTGTTGGCTTTTTAGTTCCAAAATATTGGCGGAAAAGTTTTTCTCGGCCCTTGAAAGGCTGAGGTTGATTACGGTTTTCCCACTGTTCTCGAGTTGTTCTTGGACTTGTTTACGATCGTTAGCATCGAGGCTGTCCAGCGCGACGACAGCGAACTCGCGGCCGATGCTCATCATCACATTCGTGTGGTAAATGGGTTGTTGGTGAGAGCTTAGTGCACGAAAGGCGATAGGTGTCCACTCATAATGCATGCAATATTTGTGAAAAATTTGCTTTTCACATCGTTCGGAAAGGGCGGCATAGGCGGTACGTTCCAGATGGTCAAATACCAATGCGCCAGTACCCTCCAGGATTTGGTGAGTTTTTAAAACATCGTCAACCACTTCCACTTTTTTTATTTGATAACCCGCTTTTTTCAGCAAGGATGACAGCAAGTGCGGTACGATTTCCTTGCGACGATTTGGCGTTTTCATAGGGTAGAGTCGAATGACACCTTCGGTGTCTGTGGTAAACCAGTTATTCGGGAATACCGCATCCGGCACGATGAATTCGCTGGGGTGCTCTAAAATCAGCACTTCAACACCGGCTTTGGTTAGCGTTTTAACGCTGTGCGCAAATTCAGCTTGTGCTTGAAACTGTAAATCGGCTGATGGTTGCTCCGGCTGATGTTGGAACTCGTTGTCTTCGCCGGTTTGTTCGTTAAAACCAAAGTGCAGCGGGCGACACATAACTACGCTGTGAGTAGTGTGAGTTGGTATCATAAGAATTGAAGTTTTTTCATGACAATAATTCAAGATAAAAAAAAAGGCTTGCCGGAGCAAGCCTTACATTAGCAAATAGTCGAGCCAGATAGGACCAAAAGGGGTAGGAGGTGCTCTGACCACGCTAATCAATCACTGTTGGGACAGATAAAGTTTGAGTTACTCACTCAGGAGTTTTGATTGCGAACAAGCAAAACCCCTTAGAAATCGTTCCACAGATGATTAATCTGCTAGTGTTTCCATATTGTTCAACACGGTGTTGCTGTGTTGAGCCAGGTTCATTTGTGTTGCTTCTGGCTTGGCAACGTTACCCAGGTACAATGACTTGGGCATTTGCAATTGCTGTTTCAATTCGTAAACCATGCTAATCAAGGCTTCCGCTTTTAACTGAGTCAATTGCAATTCAATGTTGGTGTTGAAAGCATCAGCCTTCAAATCCAACGCTTGCGTATTTAAGCTCACGCCTGAGAAAATTAAAATCGCACTAAGCGATACAAATCTTGCAAACTGTTTCATGGCCTCACTCCATCGAATGTTCGATACATGCGCTAACAAATACCTTAAACCATCACCCTGTGTTCAAAGTAACCTGGAAAATCACTCCGAACGCCGTACTGCGGATATCTCCTGTTACAACCTCTTTTTTAATAACGTTGTAACCTATCCCTCGGGTTCGGTGTGTATATTAGTGATCCAGGTGCATTGCTTCAAACGATCATTTATAATGTTTCGGATTAGAAATTCTAATGGATGATTTATGCCCAGACGACTACCCCCATTGAACAGTTTGCGCGCCTTTGAAGCGGCAGCTCGACACTTATCCTTTACCCGAGCTGCGGACGAGCTTTTTGTGACGCAGGCCGCAGTTTCTCATCAGATAAAAGGGCTCGAAGAATTTCTCGGAGTCCAGTTGTTTATTAGGAAGAATCGTAAGTTATTACTTACTGACGAAGGTCAGGACTACTGGCCGAAAATTCGCGATATTTTCGAGAAATTGGCGGTGGCGACTGAGCAACTTAAAGCCCAGGGTGCATCCGGTGCATTAAACATCTCAGTTGTCCCTACTTTTGCTATTGTGTGGTTGGTTCCAAGGTTATCTCGCTTTAATGCTCTTTATCCGGATATCGAAGTGCGATTAAAGGCGACTGACCGAGAAGTGGACTTTTTACAAGAGGATATTGATGTTGCTATCTACTACGAAAAAGGCGATTACCCAGGAATGCATTGGGAAACCTTACTCAATGAGTTTTTAACCCCTGTTTGTTCACCAGCGTTATTAAATGGTGATAAACCGCTCAACGACCCACAAGACTTGAAACATCATATGTTGTTGCACGATGCGTCAACTGAAGAGTGGCGAGATTGGTTGAAACTTGCTGGCGTTAAAGGCGTGGATCTTCGTAAAGGTCCAGTGTTTTCTCACTCATCAATGGTGATGCAGGCTGCGGTGCACGGGCAGGGAGTGGCTCTCGGGCATAATGTATTGGCGCAGCCCGATATTGAAGCGGGTCGCTTGTTGTGTCCTTTTGATATCGTTTTGCCCAGTGATTATAAGTATGACTTGGTTTGTCCAGAGGAATGGGCAGAGCGGCCTAAAATTAAGGCGTTTCGGGATTGGATTATGGAAACGGTGGCTCAGGAGCAGGCTATGGAGTCTTTGTTTTAATTTTTTGTTTTGGGTTCGCACCGCTGACGCTTGCGGCGAGTCATTTTTGTATACCGGGCGTCCTGCCCATAGAGTGAAGGGCAGGAAGCCCGAAATAAAAAAGTGGGTCGCCGGGCAGGGCGAAACCAGATCTATCCGACAACCGACAATTAAAACCGGACCTCGATTCTATTAATAGGTAAGTCCGGTATAAAAAGTGATTCGCAAGCAAGCGTTAGCGGTGCGAAACAAAATTAACCATCAACAGTCAAATAATGAATACTAAACAACGCCTCCTCATCCATCCAAACCCGAACGGGAGTAAATCCGGCCTTAGCAACTAAAGCATGAAATTCATCCACCGAATATTTATAAGAGCTTTCGGTATGAATCGTTTCTCCGGTTTTCATCGCGTAAGTTTTATTTTCAATAACCAAGTTTTGATCGCGCTCACTTTCTAAGTGCATTTCGATGCGCCCATCTTTCGGGTTATACACCGCTTTATGAGTAAAATGATGAATCGCAATTTGGGCATTAATACTTTTATTAATGTGTTTTAGCATATTCAGATTGAATTCTGCGGTAACGCCCTGCGAATCATTATAGGCTCGTTCCAAAATGACCGGGTCTTTTTTTAAATCGACACCAATAAGAAGTCCACCGTGTTTACCTACCAATCGAGCGACTTGCTTAAGTAAATTACAAGCATCGTCGGGATCGAAATTGCCAATGCTTGAGCCCGGGAAAAAGGCATTGTAACGACCGGGTCCAAAGTCGGGAATTTCCCAAGGCTGACTGTAGTCAACACGATTGGCATGCACTTCAAGCCAAGGGTAGTCTTCGGCCAATTTTTTCGCCGAAGCGATCAAATGATCTTTCGAAATATCCATAGGAACATAAATTTTCGGCTTTAGGGCTTCCAATAAAGTACGGATTTTAATACTACTGCCACTGCCGAGTTCAAAAAGTATGCTGTCTTTCCCCATCAATTCGCCAAACTCACCGGCGTGTTGTTTTAGCAAGCCCACTTCGGTACGAGTCGGATAATATTCTGGAAGCTCAGTGATGGCATCGAAAAGCTCTGAGCCGCGTTGATCGTAAAAATATTTTGGCGACAGTTGTTTTGGTGTTTGTGATAACCCTTGATGTACTTCGTCGGCCATGTTGTCAATGACCTTATGCTGCTCGTAGTAATAAATACGTTCTTTCTTCACTGCCTGGTTCATAGTGGTCCTCTAGGATTTTGCCAGTCGAATGCCCGACATTTGCCAGCGATCTGCCGGGTAAAAAAAGTTGCGGTAACTGATACGAATATGATGGTTGGGTGAAAAGCAACTGCCACCGCGCAACACCATTTGGTTGCACATGAATTTACCGTTGTATTCACCTATGGCGCCTTCCGCCGGTGTAAACCCCGGGTAAGGACTGTAACTGGAGCTGGTCCATTGCCAGACTTGTCGAAAAAGATCAGCGTGTAATTTCGAATGACTTTGTGGTTGTAAATAACTTACACCCGATGACGGAGTTAAAAGCGGGTTATGCTGACGCGCGTAAACTTCCCACTCAAATTCGCTAGGCAGTCGATAACCGGCCCAGCGAGCGAAAGCATCGGCTTCGTAAAAGTTGATGTGACAAACAGGTGCATCGAATTGCAATGGGATTAAACCGTAAAGTGTAAACTCATACCATTGATCGTCTTGATGTTGCCAATAAAGCGGATGACGAATACGGTTCTCATTCAGCCAAGTCCAACCATCTGACAACCATAACAGCGGGTTTTGATACCCTTTATCGGCAATGAATTGCAGGTATTCGTCGTTAGTAATCAATGACGACGCAATGGAAAAAGGCGCGAGATGTACTGGATGTTCAGGCGTTTCATTATCGAAACAAAATGGAAAGTCACTTGTCGTGCCGTTGACTCCACAGTGATAAATACCTTGCTCAAAGGATTGCCAGTCTCGCTGATGTCGAGCATTGTTTATGGTTTCAAAGTGCTGATAACTTGGAAATAAAGGGTTCTGGTAAAAGTTAAACTTAAGATCGGTTAAAAACAACTCTTGGTGCTGTTTTTCATGTTGAATACCAAGTTGCGTACGTTGCAGTATTTGTTGCTGATGCGCTTTAGGTGCGTTTTGCAATAATGAGAGTACTTGGTCGGTGATTTTCTGACGGTATGCCATAACTTGACGAACGGTTGGCCTGGATAAGAGTCCTCGTTTAGGGCGCATGTATGGCTGCCCGATAGCGTTATAATACGAGTTAAAAAGATGTTCGAAGCGATCGTTAACGGGTTTGTAATTGGGTAGGAATTCTTTTAGTAAAAAAGCTTCGTAAAACCAGCTGGTGTGGGCAATGTGCCACTTTGCAGGGCTGGTTTCAGCAACCGCTTGTAATCCATAGTCTTCAATTTCTAAAGGAGCACACAAAGCTTCGCTTTGTTGCCGCGATTCGACAAACCTCTCAATGAGATTTGGATTGAGTTTGGCCGTATGAGTGTCGGTCATAAAGTGTATCCAGCGGTTACAGCATATCGTTTGGTCAAATAAATGCAACTCGGTGCTCTTGTTAAGTGACCCGCGTAAAAAGAAAATATTACAAAAAATGCGACCAACTTTTGAAAACCATGTCATGTTTTTTGGTTAAAATAGCGCTCTAATCATAAAGCATGTTTGCTGTTCCAAATTTGGGAGTCATAAAGTGATAAAAAAATTAACCACCGCAGGTTTGGCTGTTTGTATGGCTGGAGCTCTAAACGCATCACCCTTTGAGTTTAAAGTCGGTGTTGCCAGTGATTACGTGTATCGTGGAATCAGTCAGTCTGGTGAAGATCCGGCAGTGCAAGCGGCGATGAAATTTCGCCCTGCAAAAGGCTGGTTTGTGCGCGGCTTTATTTCTGAGGTCGAAAGCCGGCATAATGGCAACTTGGAAGTCGAGTTTGCTGGTGGATACGAAGGAAAAATCAACAGCGATTTCAGCTACTCTGCCGAAGCGGTGTATAGCATCTTCACTGATGAAAAAAGCGGCGACTCCGATTACTTGGAAGCCAATGGTTCGATCACCTATAAAAACTTTGTGACCGCCACTCTAGGGCACACTACGGATTATTACGGAACCGACGAGGCTGGGACTTATTTTGAAGGACGCGTTCAGTTGCCTTTGCACGACGTCATTAAAACGGCGGCTTATGCCGGCTACTATTCGCTGGACGGTTCGCTAGAAAGCTACAAACTGTTTGGTTTTGATGCCTGGACCCATATTGGAAAAATTGAATTTAAACTGTCTTTTACCGATACTGACCTAAAAAATAACGACAATGCGGACAGTCGAATTTTTGTAACTGCCAGCTATCAATTTTAAAAGGTGCTAATTTTTAATACGTTTTCTAACGATTGACGCAAAAGGGCTGCTATTCGCAGCCCTTTTGCTTTTGCTATACTTTGGAACTTATCCGTCGGTCTTGCCGGATCGATAGCATCAACGGACGAAAAGGGACATTAGCCAATGCTGAATCTCATCGCTAAACTGTTAAAAATTCTTAATTCCGAAGAGTCTCCTACTGCAGTCGCCTGGGCAATCGCTCTGGCATTTGCATTTTCTATGTTACCGAATTTCAGCTTGATGAAATGGTTTTTGCTGATCATTGTTGCATTGTTTCGTGTGAACTTATCGGCTTTTGTTTTGTTTGCCGTAATATTTCCCCTATTAGCTTGGGTGCTGGATCCCTTTTTGAATGACATGGGCATGTGGTTGCTAACACATCCGTCCTTAACGGATTTTTGGCATGGACTTTCAAAAACGAGTTTTGGCGAACTTATTGCTGTTAATAATACCTTGGCAATAGCCACCTTATTGCTCAGTGTTTTACTTTTACTGCCGATGGTTTACCTGGCGAAAAGTTTGGTATTGCTTTATCGCGAAAAGTTAAAACCGAAAGTTGAGCGGTGGAAAATCATGCAGATAATGAAAACATCAAAAGTTTATCAGCTCTATCAATCGATTCGGTGAGGCACAGGATGAAATTATTTCGAACATCAGCAATTGCGGTATTACTGGTCATGGTGGCGCTGGTCTGGTCAATTGCAACGTTTTTTATTGATGATTGGATTGAAAGTGCAGTGGAAAGTCAGGGGACTGCTATCAACGGTGCGACGGTTACTGCAGAGGCATCGGCTCTAAATTGGTTATTTGGTGGTTTACGGTTAACCGAATTAGCCATTGCCGATCCGAATGATTTAAATCGTAATCGTTTACAGCTCGATGAATTAGAGTTTTCGGTATCGTTATCCTCGTTGTTGCGCGGTCAATTGCATATTGAACAGTTAAAGCTGAACAATATAGCGGTTAACAGCGCAAGGGCTGTACCAGCAAAAAAGTATAGTAAAGCAGAGACTCCAAATGCAGGTTGGCAATGGCCCAAAGCAGTTGTTGAACAGACAACTACGGTGGATACCAATAAGGTATTAAATCAAGTCGATATTCGTTCACCTCAAGCATACGATGATTACTTACAAGAGCTCGATACAATGCAAAAACAGTGGCAAGAAGCTCGTGAACAATTACCGGATGAAGCGAAAATTGAAAGCTATCGCGAGCAATATGAGGCGGCGAAAAAGAAGCTCGATAATGCCAAAGGATTGGGCAAAGTTTCGGCTGCCCGCGATTTGAAAAAGTTGCTTGATGCAATTAAGCAGGACAAGCAAGCGATTAGTCAGTTTCGCAAAAGCGTAGGTGACGATCTCAAGCAATCGAAAGCGCAATGGAAATCATTACAAACACTGTTGCAAAAAGATGTCGAATTGGCGATGTCGATGGTCAGTCTTTCGCCCGAAGGCATTCAGCATTTGGCGGCTCGATTGCTCGGTGAGTCAAGTGCACACTGGATTTCATTGATCTTAAACAATATGCATCGTTTACGCGGGTTGTCTTCGACATCGGAAGAACCATCGTCGGAACCTCCACCTCGCCGAGGAAAAGATATTTTGTTTGGTCAGTCGGTTGCATTACCGGCGTTTTGGTTGAAGCAAGCGCAAATATCAGGTGGACTGAAGATTAATGAGCAAAAAGGCACAATCTCCGGCGAACTTCACAATCTTGCTGATCGCTTATTGGTCGACCAGCCCACTAAAATAGCGCTGAATTTTCATTTAGATCCAGAAGCTACTGCTACCGGTAAAGGCAGTATGCAGTTTGCACTGCACCACCCAAAAGAAAAAGCAATGCCGATAAATGGAACGTTGCGACTGCAGCAGTGGCCTGTTGCGTCTTGGCCTATGGGTAACGGTGCTCTGACCTTAACGGAAGGCGCTTCCAATGTCGATTTGCAGTTAGTAGCCAATCAAGAGCAGTTACACTTGAAAATGGAGTTGCAACTTGTTGATTTTAAAGTTATATCTGATGGAAACTTGAAGAGCAACTGGCAACAACACTTGGTCGATGTGGTCAAAGATTCGAAAAACATTCAGCTTCAGTTGGAGTTGCATCAAAATGCTGAAGGTAATGAGATGAAAGTGACCAGCAATCTCGATAAACTGTTTTTTGCTAAAATAAAACAACAGTTTCAGCAAAAAGCCGAGCAGGTAAAGGCCGAGTTGAAATCCAGGCTAGAAAGTCAGTTACAGCAAAAACAAAAGCAAATAGAAGAAAAAATCTCTCGATTGGCTGGCTTTGAGCAGTTAATAGGAGAGCAAGCCGATTTGCTTGAGGGGTTGAAGTAACCTTAGCCACTGGTGGTAGGAGTTATTGAATAATGAAAATGTATGCAGCGGTTGGCCTATTGACGATGGCACTAGCGTCGGCATCGCTGGTAGCCGAGCCCTGTCTTGACGGTATATGTATTGGTGAAGATGTAGAACGGTTACCGGTAAAATGGAAAGAAGTTGCTTTGGCTTATGCGGATCAGAAATTTGTTGAAACAGAGCTTGAACAACGAAGCATCGACGATGTGTATTACGATTATAATGAGCAGTTGGTAGCCGACAAATCCTTATTACGTGAAATTCTTCCTTATGTCATCCGAAAGCAGCAATTCGACAGCAAAGTTTTGGGCGCACTTTCCAAAGTGAAGGCCATATGCTCGTCATTAACACTTACCGGAGAAGTGGAGCAAGATTCAAAAGATCGACTTTTTGTCACTTTTCGTGCCATTGCCGATGATGGTAAACGGGGCAAACTACGGGTTGTGCGTATTGAAAAACAATACAATATTATGGCGCCTCATTTACGTCCGAATGATGCGGGTAAGTATCGAAGTTTGCGTAAAACGTTGAAAGAACAGTATCCGAGTCTTGTTGTTGTGCGTGATATAGATGGTCGCGCAAATATATCGGCGATACAAAACGCCAACGCGTTGCTTGGCTTTCGATTCCTTTCCGATGTTTCTAATCCACTGGTGTTACGACTATTTGATGCAGAAGATATCTCTATGATCGAAGAAGACGAAAATGCCAGTGCTCATTGTCGACGATAACTTTAATTAAAATATAAATTGCAGTGGCGGATTATCGGTATCAAACCATTGGATACTACCGCGCTGTTTCATTTTGGCTTCGGTAACGGAGTGCTCTGCATCGTGCAACAACATTTCCGGCGCTTCATGGCGTTTTACATTATAGATAACTGCACCTGTGGTGGCTTTCAGGGTTAGTTTTTCACTGTTTTCCAGGGATATGGTTGCTGTATTAATTTCATCGTGCAGACGTTGTAAGAATGCTTGAGTGTTTTCGGTATTAGGCAACGTTGCGGCGATGCAAAACTCATCGTCATTCAACCGGCAGATCAAGTCGAACTGACGTAACACTCGAGTCAGTGTTGCAGAAATGATCACCAATGCACGATCACCAATTTCATGACCATAGTGCTGGTTGATGGTTTTGAATTGATCAATATCGATCACGGCTACCATCAGGCAAAAATCGCTGCGACGGCAACGTTGCATCTCTTCCGACAATCGTCGTAGAAAAGAAGGTTTTAACAAAGTACCCGTCAAATGATCGTAAGTAGCGCCTTTAAAGTATTGCCAGTAGTGCTCCGTTGAAACCATTCCAGCCGTCATTGCCAAAGTAACTTGCCCCAAAATTAGCGCTGTATTTTCTCGAAAGTCAATCCAGCCCAACCAATAGTAACGTGTTAAGTCGACAAGCAAGAACATAACGTAAACCGCCAAAGCGATCAGTAAGTACGTTTGCGGTTTACTCGGGAGATCACGTTTAATGACCAATGCCACTAGAATAATAATCAGTGGTGCTAGAAAGGCCGAAAATTTAGCTAAGAGGTAAAAGTTTTGCAGCATATGAATTTGTGGCCAGATAAGAACGCTGATACCGAACAGTACAAAAAAGATAATCACGGGGCGCTTTAAGGCATTATTTTTCAGTTCAAATGCGTGGAATAGAAAGTAGCTTAACGCCAGCTGCGCGAAAATAAATGAAACACTTTTCCAACGTAGCAGGCTATTGGTATCAATACCGAGCGATATCATAAAGTGGTGATTAAGAAACATAAAAAATGCCGATAGCAGACAAAAAGAGGAAAGACCAAAGGCTTCGTAGCTACCAGGTATTCGAATGAAGTAATACAATTTAATGGCCGCGATCATGAGTAGCAGTGCAGCAAAAAAACTGAAGAATATGTCTTTGGTTAAGGCTAATTGTGTAATTTCACTCAGTGGTTGAAATGAAGTACGCAAGTGAATCAGCTCTTTGTGCGAGCTAACATTGTAAACTTTCAGCTGCAAAACATTCGGTTGATGAGTGACCAGTTTGTCGGGAGGTAAGAAATAATAGCGACTGTAGTAAGAGGCGTCTTCGTAACGAGGTGGAAAGTCGCCTGATTTGGCAACCAAATAGCCATTCAAATAAAGTTGATCCGCTCCTTGAACTTCGTCAATCAGTAATCCGGGAAACTGTTCGGCGACCGGGCTATCAAAATTAAACTTTAATTGCAAAATAGCAATGTTGTTTTCCGGCAACGTTAACAGTGACTCTTTGCTGAGTGGTTGGCAGCGGCGTGTCGCTGTCAGCTGATGTGGACAGACTTGCCAAGAAGAGGATACATCTGAGGGTAACCGCTCGATAAAAATAGTGTTTTTTTGCGCGCTGATGTTCTTAGTGTTGTAGCTTTGAGTATGGCTCCATCCATTAAGTATCGTTAAAACGCTAACCAGTAAAAACAGTACACGCAAAGTTTGCATAGGAAATCATTATTTTTCAGTTACAGTTCGAGAAAAGCGGCTGTGTGCCAGCTTTAATCCTGACAGAATTAAAAGTATACCGGAAAAGTGAATGATCTCTAGTGGTTCGCCATCGAGTAATCCCCAGCCGATGGCAACTATTGGGATCAAGTAGGTGACTGACGAGGCAAAAACAGCGCTTTCTTGTTGAATAAGACGATTGAATAGTATCAGCGCGAAAGCAGTGCCCAGCGCACCGAGAAGGACTACGGCAAGTATTGGCTGCCAGCTGGTGTGTATGGGAGGCCATTGCAGAGAACCATTAAAAAGAGGTGTGCTTAAAAAGAACAGGCCAATTATGCTGGGTAACAATAATACGTTTAAAGAAATGGCCGTAATTAAAACCGGCGGCAAATGCTGACAATGTGCCCGAATTAAATTAGTTGCTACGCCGTAACAAAAGGTCGCTAGCACTACCAAAAGAGCAAAATTTAATTGCAGGTTGAAATTTGAATCCTCTATGTTGCCAGACAACAGTAATACACAACCGATAAAACCGAGCAGAATGCCAAGTAATTGAAAGCGAGTCACCGTTTGTTTATAGACGACAAGTGCGATCATCAAGGTAAATAATGGCTGTAAACTGTTGAGCATTCCGGCTAAAGCGCTGGGGATAACTTGTTGTGCTTTGGCAAACAGGATTGCAGGGAGCAAACTTCCAATAACGCCGATAGTGGCTAGCCAGCGCCAAGGCAAATCGTGGCTTCGCACCTGCTTAAAAAGAATGGGCAATAAACAAAATGCCGCTATGGTAATGCGTAAAAGTGCCAGTTGTAAGGGTGAAAACAGGACCAAGCCTTGCTTTATGAGCCAGAAAGAAGAGCCCCAAATGAACGCCAGAAAAATGAGCAGAGCCCAAGATTTATTTAGGAGCATTGGTTATAGTCATTCTTCAACATTGATTGGGTATTAGCCATGAACTGTAACAGAGTTGCGTCAGACTCTAAATAATAATGGAGGATCGTAGTGAAAACATTACTGATAACGGGAGCAAATCGAGGACTAGGGCTGGAGTTTTGTCGTCAGTACCTAACTGATGGTTGGCGAGTGATTGCAACTTGTCGCAATCCAAAGAGTGCACACGAGTTAATAGCGATGACGGATCATTATCCGCTAGAGATTCACACTCTTGATATTGGCGACTCGCAAGCCATTTCTCGTGTCAGTCAAAGCTTGCAAGGAACAGCAATTGATCTGCTGATCAATAATGCCGGAATCTACGGTGGAAGTCCGCAAGGTTTGTCTGCATGTGAAAAAGAAAACTGGCTGCATACCTTGCATATCAATGCTGTTGCGCCTGCATTGCTTACTCAGGCACTCATTGAAAATCTTAAATTAGCGCCGCTAGCAATCGTAGCCTTTTTGACCAGCAAAATGGGGAGTATGGGGGATAACGGTTCAGGTGGTGCTTATATTTATCGCTCATCGAAAGCAGCACTGAATGCGGTGGTTAAGTCACTTTCTATCGATTGGGCAGAATATGGGATAAAAGTTCTGGCATTGCATCCGGGTTGGGTAAGAACCGATATGGGAGGCCCTAACGGATTGATTGATGCTGATGAAAGTATTAAGGGGATGCGAAGGGTTATTGCTGAGGTAAACACTGCAACGAGTGGTGGCTTTTTCGATTATAAAGGCGAAACCGTACCTTGGTAATTGACAAAGGGGACAAAAATTTCAGTATCCGCCAGTTGCTAGCTGGCGTTTTTCGGTTCAAAAATATCGCACGCAGCCGAATAGATTGAAATAAAAACCGCTGGTGTAAACCAGACCAACATTAGCAGGTATCCGATGCCAAGCGTGAGCCAACCGCTAGTCGAAATATCTGAAATATCGTTCATTTGAATCACACCGCTCAGTAAAACAACCGCAGCTATAAAGATTGAGAGAATCAACAACGCAATCAAACCGTAAACCAAGTAAGGAATAAAGTTTCGCATACAGGCTTGAAAACTCAACTTTATCGCTAGCACGGCATCCACTTTATGCAGTATGACCAGCGCTGGCGCAAACCAAATAGCCATGACAACCGGTAAAGTGAGACCGATAAAAACTAAGGTAAACAGTAAGGCGATCAAAACCCATTGCCCAGCCATTGCACTGGAACTGCCATCGAACAATGAGAAAATGGAAAACCCGAGCACCAACATGAGTATCACAACCACAATGAAAACGCCAATCATCATGGCAATATACAGTGCGCCCGTAATGAACAACTGGCCGGCTTGTTGCGAAAAGCCGGCAAACAAATCCGATATTTTGAGTTGCTGTTGTTCTTGATTTGCAGCCGCTTGCATAAAACCGGCGACGATGACTGGGTAAAACAGGTATGGAATAAAAGTACCGATAACTGGAAGTATTAGGGAAAATATCGCGGCGACTAAAAGCAACAGCAGATTTAAGAACCCGATGACCGTCCAGCGACCTGGCGCTCGAAACAGCCGGCCAAAACCTTCAAAAAACCAACGCGCTCCAGCGGATGCCGGCATTCGACGGATCAGGATTGTGGAATCGTTGGTTGCAATATTTTCATTCAAGTTGGCTTGCGGCGCCTGATAAGGAGATGGGTTGCTCATGTTCGTCGAGTCACTTTTTTAATAGCGTCAGTGTAGGTGAACCGCGATGCTTACGCAACTTCAGGCGCTTCCCATGTTGTACGGTTGAAGTCTGAATCTCATAAATGTGACTCAGAATGTTGCAGTCAATCTTTTCCTGAATGCTCGGAAGTGGCATTTAAATAACCGATACATTGAGAAGTACTATTACGAGCTTCTTTGAATTTAAGGACATGATTAATGATTACGTCTCTCTTCGTCATCGAGTTGGGATCTGGTCGACGCAATGATATGCTTGGCGCTTTATTATAGGGTTACAAGAGTAATTGCAATGAATAAAGTTTGGTGTTTTGGCCTGGTACTGGCTTTTAGTTTGGTTTGGGCCGATGAAAACAAATCGAAGTCGTCAACATTAACATTAAAGCAGATCATGGCAGATCCAGACTGGATGGGATTACCACCAGAGCAAGCCTATTGGTCTGACGATAACCAAAATATTTATTTTCAACAAAAAATAAAAGGACATCAATCTCGTCAATTGATGCGAATGAATGTTTCGGGTGGTAAACCCGAAACCGTCGCTTTTGAGCAGTTGGAACATGCCGATGTCGAAGGTGGCAGTTGGTCCGCTGATCGTAAGTTTAAAACTTACATTTATGATGGCGATGTGTGGTTGAAAAACATGCAAACTGGGACACTGCGCGTGATCACAAGAACGCACGATACGGAGTCACAAGCTTTGTTTTTAACCGATGGACGCATCAGTTATCGTCGCGGAGACGATATTTTTGCCTTTGATCCGGATAGTGGCAGTACGCATCAATTGGTTTCAATAAAGATGAGTAAAGCACCAGAAGAGTGGCAAGAGCCAAAAGACTTTTTGGGCGCGCAACAAAGAAGGCTGTTTGATTATGTGCGTACGCAGCAAGATGAAAAAGTATTCAGCCAACAACGCAAACATTCCGTTGAACAATCTCGCTCAGTAGCGATAGCCAAACCTTTTTATTTGGGTGACAACAAAAAACTTCAATATTTGAGCTTGTCTCCTAACGGACGATTTGCCTTTGTTGCTGTTCGCGATGCTAAAGCAGGAGACGGCCGTAACGATAATATGCCCAGGTTTGTTACCGAAGATGGATACGTGACTAATGAGTCGGTACGAACCTTGGTTGGGCAAGAGCTGCCAGAAAGTGAAACGTTCTTTTTGCTCGATTTAATGGCGCAAAAACAACACAAGTTGGACGTGGAAAAGCTTGCCGGAATTTTTGATGATCCATTAGCAAAGCTTAAAAAGCAAGTAGCGAAAGCTAAAGGAGAAAAGTATAAAGCGGAGAAATCGGCTCGACCGTTATACATACATAATTGGTTTGGCAATGGCATTGTTTGGAGTCATAACGGTGAGCAGTTAGCACTAAAATTGTTTGCTTACGATAATAAAGATCGCTGGTTGGTCGGTGTGGATTTGGAAAAAAAACAACTTCGGCAGTTACATCGTTTGCACGACAAAGCATGGGTGAATGACTGGACTTTCAACGAAATGGGGTGGTTGAATGACAACGAACATTTTTATTATTTATCAGAAGAAAGTGGTTATTCACACCTCTATTTACGTAAGCTAGGAAGTCGAGCTGTATCACTCACTCGAGGCAAATTTGAAGTCAGCGATTTAACGTTGACCAAAAACGATCGTTATATTTATTATCGAGCCAATAAAAAACACCCAGGAATTTACGAAGTCTATCGTGTTAATTTAAAAACTCGTGAAAGCGAAACGGTCACTGATCTGGGTGGTGACAATGAGTACCGGTTGTCTCCCGATGAAAATACTTTATTAATTACCCATTCAACATCGCTTCGACCACCTGAGCTTTTTGTACAAGCCGTTGATCAACAAAATCCACGTCAGCTCACCAACTTGGCGAGTCAGGCATTCTCTGAAATTGAGTGGGTGGAACCCCAATTTATCGAAGTCCCTTCAAGTCATGTTAAACAGCCGATTTATTCGCGCTTATATTTACCCAAAGATTTCAAAGCTCAACGCGCGAAGTCTTATCCTGCTGTTATTTTCGTTCACGGTGCCGGGTATTTGCAAAATTCACATCAGGGTTGGTCGGGGTATTTTAGAGAGTTTATGTTCCATACCTTACTTACTCAGCAGGGGTATGTGGTATTGGATATGGACTATCGAGCGTCAAAAGGCTACGGGCGCGATTGGCGTACGGCCATTTACCAGCAAATGGGCACTCCGGAGCTGGAAGATTTATTGGATGGTAAACAATGGCTGCTAAAGAATGCAAATGTTGATAAAAACCGAGTCGGTATTTACGGTGGTTCTTATGGCGGCTTTATGACATTTATGGCGTTGTTTAAAGCGCCGGGTGAGTTTGCTGCTGGCGCTGCGTTGCGTCCGGTGACCGATTGGTCCAGCTATAACCATGGTTACACTTCCAATATTCTCAATACACCAGAGGTGGATCCTGAAAGTTTTAATCGAAGTTCTCCGATTGAATTTGCTAGTGGCTTGAAAGATCCATTACTCATCGCACATGGAATGGTTGATGATAATGTCTTTTTTAAAGACTCGGTTCGTCTGGTGCAGAAGTTAATTGAGCTTGAAAAAACGCCTTTGTTTGAAACGGCTATTTATCCTGTCGAACCTCACGGCTTTCGTGAACCTTCCAGCTGGCTCGATGAATACACTCGTATTTATCTTTTGTTTGAACGTCATGTGAAACAATAAATTAAGTGATAATAAACAGTGAAACATTGAAAGTTCGTTTCACTGTTTTTTGCTTATTTTAAATTTTCAAATTATTTAAAGAGTTGAGTAGTAAAAGGAAAGGGCTCATTGAGAGAAATTTTTTCGGATTTTTTGGCTAAATAGGCATGATATTTTTTGGGATCGTATATTTCGGAAAGGATGTCTAATAGCAAGTTATCGAGCGCCTTGTCACCGTATCGGCTGGCTATATAGGCTTTAATGGCTCGCATCCAAACCGGCCAATTAAAGTGAACTCGGTTATTGTCTTCGGAAAATTCAAGTGGAGAGGAAAACAACTGATGGTATCCACCCATACTTTGCGCCGCATGATCGACAATTTGCCAGATGTAATCTTTGTCTGCGGGAGTGAGCGTAAAGTCCATTTCTTGTGGGATCTCTTATTGATTCCGTAGATTGAATTATAGCAGAGAATATTCCAAATGCTGCTAGTCAGTCGTCAGTTTTATCGCTTATTTCTGTGAGCATTCGCCCATTTTGAGTAAGTTAATTGTTGGTTGCGATCTTTTGTCATCGGTCCTTCGCTTTGAGCGAATTCATTTTTGGATGATTTATAGTCAGTTACCAATTAGTTACAGGTTCACACGAGATTACGCTCATTAAAAATGATAAACTTGCTCCGATATTGATTGGTCAAGCTTTGAACATTTAATTTATGAGACGTATATTCACCCTTTCCTCTATCGGACTTTTATTGTTGAGTGGCTGTCATTCCGACAGTGATCGAGCTTCCGTGCGGCAATGTGAACAACACTATCAAGCCGAAAGTTATAAAGTGGCATTAGAAAAGTGTACTCGAGCTGCCGAAAAGGGGGATTTGAACAGTCAATGGTTGTTGGCGAATCTGTATCGACAGGGTTTGGCAGGCAAGAAAGATGATGCTGCCGCGCTGATTTGGTTGGAAAAGGCGGCGGAGCATGGACATACCGCTGCTCAGCGTGAATTGGCCAAAAGTTTGCTGTGGGGAAGAGGTGTGGAGTCCGATCCACAAGCCGCGATGGCGTGGTTAAAGCTTGCTGCACGCGATCGTGACACCGAAGCCGAATTTTTAATTGGCGTCATTTATCTTGGCTCAAAGAAGCACAAAGCCGACCATGCATCGGCCATCCATTGGTTTAAGAAAGCCGCCGCATCCGGACATAAACTGGCCATCAATAACCTGGCCTGGTTGTACGCCACCAGCCCCAATAAGTCAGTCAGAAATGGCCCGCAAGCTCTCGACATTATTCGGCCATTAATTGAACAAGAGCCCGAGTCTTACGTTTTAATCGATACTTTAGCGGCGGTTTACGCAGAGCTCCAAGAGTTTGAGCAAGCGATTTCTGCCCAACAACAGTCAATTGAGCTGTTGCCCGGTACGGTTAGCGAAAGTGACAAGCAAGGATATTTGGATCGTCTCGCCAGTTATCAAAACCATCAGCCTTGGCGCGAAGATGTCCCTCCATGGGGAAATGAGCACGAAACGGATAAGGATTCCGAAAAGGAAGAGACACCGAAGTCCGAAGCTCATCATTAAAGAATTTTAATAGAGCATACGTTTTGTAATAAAACTGTGAGGCTTATGACTGTGGTTTTAATCGATTTGGGAATCAGTCAGTATGTCGTTACAGAAGGCGGGCTCACTTACCTGTGAAACACAGGTCGTTTATTTTGGGGAAACGATTTCTGCTATGAATGAACAAGAGCGTCTGTTTAATCAGGCGTGGTATCAACACAAGGCCGCTATTGCCCGCGTGGTGCAATCTTACGAAGCGATTCCTGCATTGCAAGAAGAACTGCAACAAGACATCGCTTTTGCAATTTGGCGATCGTTGCCTCGATTTAATCAGAAAAGTTCGCTGAAAACCTACTTATTGTCGATTGCACATAACCGGGCAATTAGCCACGTCGCGAAACATGTTCGAGAAGGTAAATCAACCTCTACAGAGGATGTTGTCTTAAAAGGCGATGATTGTCCATCAGGCCACTTGGAAGTCGAGCGTAAGGAAAACCGACTCATGCGCGGCATGCAGTTAATTCCATTGGCGCAACGACAAATACTGGGCTTGGCTTTGGAAGGACTCAGTTATGAAGAAATTGCTGAAATTCTTGGTATCACCGTTAATAATGTCGGTGTTCGATTAAACCGTGCAAAAAAAGCATTAAAAGACGCGGTAGAAGCACTAAACTAATAGTTGCAAAAGGTTTTAATAACGTATGAGCGAAGAATTTAACTGGGATAAAGCGGTTAATGAGTGGCAGAGCCATCAACCCGAGCTGCCCGCGGTAAAGAAAAACATGCAATGGCAAGCCTGGCGTATGAGGCTGGTTTTGGCGTTAGATGTGGTCAGCTTATTGGTGCTTTTTCCGTTTACTTATTTTATTTTTCTTTCCGATGAAGCCGTAAGTGTTAAAACGTGGTTTTCTATTGCTTGTGTACTTGCTGCCGTCGGCGTTTATTTTGATTTTTATTTGCGACGCGATCTTTGGACTCTACCCGTCACGACGAAAGATATGTTTTTACATTTGATTAAACGGGCTAAAGCTGGGGTCCGCATTGCGCAATTTGCGATTGTTTACTTGTCCACCTTTTTAGTGTTTTTGTTAGGGTGGAGTGGCTATGTTGCTCTGTTTGAAGCCTCGAGGCTGGAAAAGTCTGGGGCTGTTATTGGCTTATTTACCGGCGCTTTAATCATACTTATTTCCATTGCCGTATCTTTCTGGTATCGCAAGCGTAAAGAGTTGCAATTAAAAGAGGCTGAACGCAACTATCAGGAATTTTTAGATTCTTAACAGTTTAAAACTCAGGGAGCGCGTTAAGTGCGTGGCCTTAACTCAACCCGCTCTCATTTAAATCCGTTTATTGTTCATCGGGATAAAATTTTAACGAAAGGGAGTTAACACAGTAGCGTAGTCCGGTAGGCGGTGGGCCGTCTGTAAAAACGTGTCCTAAATGGGCATCGCAGGCACTGCAGGTGATTTCAATACGCTGCATACCTAGGCTCTTATCTTTGGTTTCAGTAATGCAGTCACTCGAAACCGGTTGAAAAAAGCTTGGCCAGCCACTGCCTGAGTGGTATTTGCTGTTAGAACTGAACAGCGGTGTGTTGCAGCATCGGCAGTGATAACTTCCCGCGGTTTTGTTTTGGTAATACTCACCACTTCCCGGCGGCTCGGTTCCTTTTTCCCGCGTGATCCGATACTCATCGGCGGTTAAACAGAGTTTCCACTCTTCTTCAGACTTTCGGTAGTTGCTCATCTTCGGCTCCTTACGACCTCAATCTTTGCGCATAGCGATCGTAAACCAGAAGCGAGACCCTTGCTGCGGTTCACTGTCGACGCCGATATGACCACCCATAAGCTCAGCGAGCTTTTTAGAAACAATGAGCCTTAGTCGACCAGCAAAGCTGCTATTGGTAAGCTTGGTTCTTTGTTCAAGTGAATCGAACAAGCCTTTTTGAGCTTCCGCTGGAATTCCAACTCCGGAATCTTTTACCGCAATGCGTAAATACTCTACAGAATCTTTCAAAATAACATCGGCGTAAAGCGAAACTTCACCTTCTTTTGTAAAGCGAATGGCATTACCCAGCAAGTTTTTCATAATTTGGCGAACCCGCTTGGGATCGTTAAAAACAGCTTCTGGTACATCGGGCAATACTTTGGCGCTGAGTTTGAGTGACTTCGACTCGGCATGCGGTGTGTATTCATTTACAATTTCTTCAAACATCTGGCGAATATCGAAATCGCTTTTGTGCAGCTTAAGCAAATTGGCATCGAGTTTGGAAAAGTCCAAGATGTTGTTCAAGTTATTGATCAACGTATTCGCAGAACGTCGAGCAATGTTTAACAATTCTCGCGGTTCTTCCTGCAAACTGTATTCGCTGAGTAAATGTAACATGCTGGTTAAGGTTTTCATTGGTGTGGTTATTTCATCACCCATGCGCGATAAAAACTCAGACTTGGTTTTAGGAGCTTGCACCGCGTTATCTCGCTCTTCTTGCAAGGCTTCTTTTTCTTCTTCTATTTCGGCAACTTGAGACTCTAGAATTTTTAAGCGATTATTCATCGTTTTATTTTGGCTAGAAAGCTGCGTAACTAAAGCGCTAATATTGGAAGAAATGCCGGCGATGTCCTGTGTGATGTCCATGCGGCTGAGCTCGGTGATGAGCTGATTGGCTGAAGTGGCATTGGCTGTCACATCGGTTAATTGCTTTAGCGCTTTATGCTGATTAGTAAGCATAATAAAAATAATGACCACCAGGCCAAGCATTAAAATTGCAATAATTGCGACAGAAGCAATTCCACTACTGCTTGGCATTGCATCAAGCCAAGCGGGTAACATAAAAGAAAGTTGTCCTTTTTGTTTGGTATTAAAAGGCCAGTCAATCTGTTCGGCCTGCTCAAAACCGTTGCTGTTTGACGTACTCCAGCTTTTTCCGTTTAACCGGAGTTGAAATTCGGCTCCAGTGGATTGTTTGAGGTAATTCAATAACGGTTCACCGATAGGTAATATGCTAAATACCACACCTTTTAATTCACCATTCGACTGATAACCAAACGAGTGAATTAATGCATAACCGTTATTGAATTTGCTGATGGATACTTTACTGGCGGTTTCTTTCATTTGGGAGAGAATGATCGGCTCCATGTCATAAAACTGTTCTTTACGATCGGGTAAGTTATATCGATGAATGATATTGGATGTGGTGTCGTAAATAGCGTATTCAACGGGCAGGTGATTCAGGTTATTGGCCGTGTTGAGAAAACCTGTAAAGTTTTGGTTTTCAAATAGGCTCAAAAGCTCATCGGACTCTTTTAAAGTTTGTGCCGCCTGATGAATTTGATTAAAAAAAAGACTTACGGTGTTTTTGATTTGATGAATATTTTGTGAGCGAGCTAACGTTGAGGCTTCGTCCAATTGTTTATTGACGACGTGATAGTTTGCTAGGGCCAAAAAAGATGTCAGTGCGGCGATTATCAGAGTGATAAGGATGATTTTTAATTTAGTTGTCATTGTTGGTCCTTTCTCCGACAGCTAATGGTAAAAAATTGCGTCGATTGGTCGTTTATGAAGTTGGCGAGTGTACTGAATATAACTGTAGCAAAATGTGATTCGGTTCTCTCGTCATCTCATTACCCGATTGTCTGGTCGGATAACTGCTGTTAATTGCGCTTGAGCTGAGTATAAAGTAGTCGGTGATGCGGTAAATCAATTTGTAACTCAGCAGCCTTTTGTAACAGAAAGCCGGTGATTGCTTCAAGCTCGTTAGCTTTGTTTTGGCTGACATCTTGATACATTGAGCTGTAATTATTCGCTGTTGCTTTTGCGACACCAGTAATTTCTTTAAGCAAATCAATAGACTGCAACTGCGGACAATAGCGGTGCAGTACTGGCAGCATTTCCGTAGTGAGTTGTTGAAGTTGGTTGAAGAGTTTAGGTTGTTGCAAGAGCTCACCGTTTTTGCACTGATGCAATGCGGTTAACGGGTTAATCGTAGCGTTGATCGCTAACTTCTGCCAGAGCAGAACATCAATATCAAAGTGCCACATAACATCCGGCATCGCCAGATGTAACAATTGACACAGTTGTGGTAGCTGGCGCAAAGACTGCTGTTTACGTGCGGGTCCGATAAAGGTGGTTCCCCAGCCCGCATGCACCAGGTTTTTGTCGTTGCTATGAGAACCTGTTTTTATATAGGCTCCGTGTGTATTGGAGGCCATTAACAGTTGGCAAGGCGGTAACAATGATTGTGCCAGCTCGCGATGCCCCATACCGTTTTGAAATAAAATAACTCGGGTTTCCGAATGAACCGCATGCGCAATATCTTGAAGTGCTTGTCGCAGTTGATGCGACTTCACACACATTAACAAAATATCCAGCGATTGAGTTTGTTCTGCTGTTTGTTGTGGAATAGACTGTGCCCAGGTTAGTTCCTTATGGTGATAGGTGATATTTAATGTGGAACAGGTGGAGTCTCTGGTAATTAAAGATACTGGGAAGTCCGCGTGCGTCAGTCGGCTGGCCCATAGGCAACCGATGGAACCTGCGCCGAGTATGTGAATCGAACTTTTGAGCAATTGATAACTCCAGAAATTCAGGCATGACAGAAATAATAAAAGAAAAAAAGTCGCTTAAACAGGCATTGTTAAACAAAAGAATGCTTATTTGCATTTTGATAGGCTTTTCTTCTGGTTTACCTCTTTACTTATTATTGCAGTTTGTTCCACTTTGGTTGCGCGAAAACGGTGTGGATTTAACGACCATTGGGTTATTTGGGATCGTTTTATTCCCTTATACCTGGAAGTTTCTTTGGTCACCGATTATGGATCGCTACGTACC
The DNA here is from genome assembly GCF_055326765.1 of Pleionea sp. WD8-19. Taxonomy (NCBI): domain Bacteria; kingdom Pseudomonadati; phylum Pseudomonadota; class Gammaproteobacteria; order Oceanospirillales; family Pleioneaceae; genus Pleionea; species Pleionea sp. WD8-19. The sequence continues at coordinate 66,803 of NZ_JBUZOU010000015.1, forward strand.
TCCGTTTCTTGGTCGAAGACGCGGTTGGATGTTAATTACACAATTAACATTAATTTCGTTAATGTTTCTGCTCGCTTTCTTTGACCCCAAAACTGAAATTGCTGTTATAGCTGTCATTGTAGGTGTCATTGCTTTCTTTAGTGCCAGCCAAGATATTGTCATTGATGCTTATCGCCGAGAGTTATTGCCCGACGATGAGTTAGGGGCTGGTACTGGATTTTCTATTCAGGCTTATCGTTATTCGTCTTTTGTTCCTAGTGGATTGGGGTTTATTGTTGCCGACTTTTTAGGATGGCAAGCGGCTCACTGGTTTGTCACTGTGTTTATGCTGGTTGGAATTATAACAACCTTGTGTATTGACGAAACTTCGAAAAAAGGTGATGAGCCGCAAACGATTCGCGAAGCCGTCGTTGAACCGTTTCGCGAATTTTTTAATCGAGATGGATACCGTAATGCTGTTTTAATTTTGTTGTTCATGTTGCTCTACAAGTTAGGTGACAATATGGCCACTGCGCTCGAAACGCCATTCTTTTCTGATATGGGATTTTCAGCTTTAGAAATAGGCACTATTGCAAAAATTTCGAAAACTGTGAGCGCGGCCATTGGAACGATTGTTGGCGGTATCATTATGATTAAGCTGGGGATCAACCGCAGTTTGTGGATATTTGGTTTTTTTCAGATTGGATCGATTCTTGGGTATTTTGCTTTGGCTTTAGTTGGCCATAATGCTCTGATGTTAATTGTAGCAACCAGTTTGGAATATTTAGGTGTAGGGCTGGGAAGTGTTGCATTAATAGCATTTATGTCACGAGCAACCAATAAACATTTTACCGCAACTCAGTTTGCATTGTTTTCCAGTTTAGTCGCTATTCCAAGGACCTTTGTAGGTGCAATAAGCGGCTATATTATCGAGCAAGTCGGTTATGCCCAGTTTTTTGTTATCTGTTTTGTTTGCGCAATTCCTGGCATGTTGATGCTTTTTAAAATTGCACCTTGGAATCAGGAAGTTATTGAAAGTACACCTTCAGACAAGAAAAGCGTTAGAAAAATCATACTTTATCTTATTGGTATTGCAATAGGGTTAATTTCACTTTTCATAACATATGGGTGACTTGTAAACAAATATTCAACCTGAGTCTATGCATAGAGTTATTTTTTTAGCAATTCGGCAATCCACAGTTTTTGTTGTCTATTTAGATTGCGTATTTACTTGAGTACATTTACTTTTTGCCCAAGCAAAGCTTGGTGTTTTTCTGGTGGGTTAGCACCACACCCTACAATCCTAATAGTCTGAAATTATCGGTTTTTTCCCCAGCTGAATGTGTAGCTTGCAATGACGAAAAATAAAATCGTCATAACGACTAGCGCTATCAAATTGTGACTCACATCAGCTAATCCGGCACCTTCGGTCATAATGGCTCGTGCGGCATCCACAAAATGCGTTAACGGTAATATCTGAGCGACGTGTCGAATAAACTCTGGTGCGCCTTCTAAACTGAACCAGACTCCAGACAAAAACATCATCGGCCAAGAGGCCAAGTTTAACAATCCTCCGGCTAACTCTTCGCTTTCGCTACGTGACGCCATCATTAAGCCAAGGGCGATCAAGCTGATACTGCCAAGGCATAACACCAGCAACAGATCAAAAAGCGAGCCTTTTACCATAAAGTTAAGACTCCACCAAGTGGCTAGAAAAATTGCTGATGCGATCACCACCACAATGACTAACCGTGAGACAATTTGTGCGGCGATAAACTCAAATGCAGAAACCGGTGTCGCGTGCAATCGTTTGAGCACACCGTTTTTACGATATCGCACAATCACGTAACCGACACCAAACAAACAGCTGAACATGATATTCATGCCTAAAATTCCGGGAATGACCCAGTCCACATAGCGGATCGGTTCGCCTTCAATGGTTTGTTTTTCGAAGCCTGAATGTAAGTGGTTAAATAAATTTTCCGCCAAATAGCCTTTTGGTGCAGACTCATTCACCCAGTAAACACGCTGGTTCCAGTCGATTAATAAATCAATTTGATGTTGGGCAACTTTTTGTTGTGCTTCAGATATCTCGTCATAAAACACATACTCGGTGTATTTTATCGATTGCAAAGAGGTTGGGATTTGCAATTGGTGTACGAGTCCAATTTTTAACTGACTTCTCCCTCCATTAGAAAAGATCATAGAAAAACCAAAAATGAGTAGCAATGGAAAGACGAGGTTCCAGCTCAGTGCCGCGCGATCACGCCAGAACTCCACGTTGCGTGCTTTTAATACGGCAAAAAATCGTTTGCTTTGGAACATAACTTTAACTTATGCTCGCAACTCGTGTCCGGTCAGTTTTAAAAACAGATCGTCCAAGTTTGGGTTATGAATGTATAAGCCTTCCAGAGATATGTCGAGTTTCATTAATTGCTTTAGATCTTTATCAACCTGAGAAGAGACGATTTCAATATGGTGTTGCACGCGATTAACTTTTTCAAACGGAAGTTGTGTGACGTCTTTAATGGATGACTCCGGTAATCGGATTAAGGAACCTTCAAAGTGCTGTGCAATCAAATTTTGGGGTGTTCCGCGTTCAATAATGTTCCCATGATCCATAATAACAATATCATCACAAAGCTGGTGTGCTTCATCCATATAGTGTGTGGTTAATACCAGCGTTTTGCCTTTTTCTTTAATGCTTTCCACTAACGACCAAAAGTTTCGACGTGACTGTGGATCCAGTCCCGTGGTGGGTTCGTCGAGAAATATCACTTCCGGATTGTGTAATAATGCTAACGCCAATAACAGCCGTTGCCTTTGACCGCCCGATAAATTTCGTGTGTCGCGATCCAGAAAGTCGGTTAATGAGCACAAGTTTATTAATGTTTCTATATTGGATCGATCATTATAAAGATCGGCAAATAGATTGAGCGTTTCTTTGACTTTTATGTAGTCTTGTAGCGCTGTATTCTGAAACTGAATGCCAATATGGTGTTGCAAACTTTGCTTGGCAGGTAGCAATGGATAAATCACTTCGCCACTGTCTGCTTGATGTATTCCTTCCAATATCTCAAGGGTTGTGGTTTTTCCTGCACCATTAGGCCCGAGTAAGCCAAAGCAAGCGCCTTGTTTAACCGAGAATGAAATATTATTAACGGCGGTTAAAGAGCCGAACGATTTGCAAAGGTTATTTACGATTAGAGCATCAGTCATTACGGCATTGTAATGACTGATGCTGGGATGAACAATAATTAATTAGAAGTGGAACGTTGCGTTGATGAATACGCCATCGAATTCAATGTCGGAGTTAAAATCGTCTTCATCATCCAACTCGAGGCTAAAGGTGCGTATACCACCTTCAATTCCTAATCCTATTGCTGATTCGTAACCAACGACCATTGATGTGTCGGAAATGGTGTTTCCGCTAGCGCTGATGTAATTTAAGATTACACTAAAGCTCAATCCCGTTAGAGGTAGGTCGAAACGAGCTTTGCCGTATAACATAGGTAAAGTGAAGTCGAAATCTTCTCTTACTTGAGAGCGATCGGGATCATTGTTGTCCTCTTCGACAAATATAAACCCGTCAAACTGGCGACCAGTTAATCCGATATCAAGGTTTACCCAATTATCCAAAATTTCGTAGTAAAGTGTATAGTCTCGGTGCGATAAATCAAATTGGGTATTAACGTCTCCACTGAATGTAATTGGATTTCCATTAGCATCGTTACCAAAATTACCGTTGAATGTGCCACTTCCATTGGAGTCCATCTCTTGTTCTGCTATAAGGAAGTTTGGAATCACAGGAAGTGGATGTTCTAAAGCAATGTAAAACCCAGTTTGCTTCTTCTCTCTAATGTCAACGTCGGAACCCAAGTTCATACTTGTATTAGAGTTATTGGCAATTCGACCAGAAAAGTCAGGTTTCCAATTGCCAAGCCCTGTATATAAACCAATGATATCAGCAGAGGCTGCAGTGGATAATAAAGAGGCTGTTACAAGAGCGGGGATCAGTTTACGCATGATGATTCTCTCTTTATAAATTTTGTGCGGTAATTATGAACCATTGTAGTGTATAAATCATTGACTGATAACACAAAAATATCAGGATAATCGCGGTTGAATTACGGATTAAAGTGATTTGAATCACAAAAAGAGATTAAGTGTCGGTTAAAAAACAGACCGTTTTACTCGATAGAAAAAAAAGGCGCTAATCTAAGCGCCTTGTGGAATGTTGAGGGTTTGGAAAGCCGAATTCAAGCCAGACACCGTTTAAATTCGACTCACTTAAAGTGTAGTTCAGATTGGCCCTGCTGCAAGAAAACTTCAATATATTGTGTTAATAACCAATTAAGCTACTATATAGGGAGTTTATTGCATTTTGTTGTTAATAAAAGCTAAGACCTGCTGATCGTTAAAGGCGGTATGCAGTAGATGAGCAACCACTTCGTTGGCCAAGCCGGTGGCCTCTGCATAATTAGCTCGAAGTGGTACGGTTAATGTTTGTGTGCGGGAAAAGGATTTGCGAAACGTATTGGGTTTACGAACGATTTCCAAAGTGAGTTGCCCATTGATTTCCAGCTCATCTTTAAACGTACCTTTGTTTATTGAAACCTGTAATGCTTCAAAGTTTAGCGTGATGAAAAAATCAGTAAAATGCTTATTAGAGCTGATGCGATACCCATATTGACCTAACGCTGAAATCAGGTTTTTCTTTATCGCGTTTGCAAAATCGTTGTCGGGGGCTAAATATTCTTTGTCTGAACCTTCAAGTGGCTTCGGCGGGATCACCGTGACCGCAACGGTTTTGCCATTGGACTTTTCGGCACCCAGAATGTTAATTTCCGGGTCAACGGTATATTGGGTCGGCCTACTGGCGCAGGCGTTCAGGAAAATTAAAATCAACGGTAAGCATAAAATTTTTATATTCATTTGTAAGTGTCCTGTTACATTTTGCTGCGTAGGATAACAAATTTTGGGTTTTCGTTAATTCGTTCAACATTACCAAATGCTTTTTTCATGTCGAAAGCGTAGTTTAAGTGGCGGTTGGCAACGAGCCAGAGTTCACCTTGCGCCGTCAGCTTATGTTTGGCTTGTTTAATCATGCGTTTAGCCGTATCGGTCGTGACGCGTCGTTGTTGATGAAATGGCGGATTGCATAATATTAAGTCAAATGCTCCGTCCGCTGCTTCGTTGAGCATATTGCTGACCAAAAACTGCCCATTGGTAAGTGCGTTAATACGAAACGTTTCAGTTGCAGAAGCAACTGCCATATAAGACTCATCGTAACCGATAATTTTGGCTTCTGGATATTCGCGTGCCGCGAATGCAGAAAGTACACCGTTTCCGCATCCTAAATCGGCAATTGCTTGGACCTTGTCGAGCCGAGGAAAGTTCTCCAATAAAAAGCGAGCGCCAATGTCCAACGAGTCCGAAGAAAAGACATTCGCCATATTGGCGATGCTTAAATTGTCGTACTCGAAAAAGCGAAATCTTGGTGGCGTTTCCGAATTCTTTATTAAACGACCGCCGATCACACGTGCTTTTTTTTCCGCCAGCCCCGGTTGTAAATCATTTAAGTATTTATCCAATAACGATTTTAATCCTTTGCTGATAAATTTTTGCATGACTCCACAGTAAACATTGGCTCCGGGAAAGAGCGTGGCTAACAGAGCTAATTGGTATTCAAGGAGGCGTAGGTTTTTGGGTGGGCGTAATGCAACTATCGGTAGCGTATTAAAATTCGGTATTTCTGTTGAGGCGATATAGTCAGCGTTGCTCAACGGGTTATGCTCAAGGTTCTTTAAGGTAGCGATTTTCGATAACAAGGAGTCGCTCCAGTGGCTCACTGGAAAGCGAGAGGCCAATGCCGTTGTCAGTGCACCAAATTCATCGTTTACGGATAAAATGGGTGTACTGCTCGTAAGCTCATTGACGATACGATCGACTATCATCCGATCGGCATTATCCCAGGCTCGCAAAGTTTTATCATGCGCCGCTGGAAAGCGACTTAGAGTAAAATCTCCGAGAGCGGTTGTAAATGATGACATAGTCCAAACTTATCTAACAATTAACGACAGGATCTTACCATCTTCATAGCTATTCCTCGTCATTTTTGATAGCTTCTTTTGTGTTGGCTTCATCAAACGGTAACAGGCTTACTATAGTGTAGGGGCTGATAATCCGAAGAACCCTAATTCACTGAACTTGCAAGACTTTCATTAAAGGAGAGTAATATATGTCCAGTCGCGTGGCTTTGGTTACAGGTGGTACCGGTGGAATTGGAACGGCTATTTGTCAAAAATTAGCTAAAGAAGGGTATAAAGTTGCCGCTGGTTATAATAGCGGTGGTGATCATGATAAAGCCAAAACCTGGCAGGCGTTGCAAAAACAACAAGGTTACGATTTCGATATCAGTTATGGCGATGTGCGTGATTTTGAATCTTGCGGCGAGTGTATTGCGCATGTTGAAGAAACCTTAGGCCCTATTGATATTTTGGTAAACAATGCCGGTGTGACTCGCGATGCGACACTGAAAAAAATGTCTGAAAATCAGTGGAGTGAAGTGTTAAGCGCAAACCTCGATTCGGTTTTCAATATGACCCGTCAAGTGATCAACGGTATGATTGAACGCAAGTTTGGTCGCATTATTAATGTATCGTCTGTTAATGCGCAGAAAGGACAGCTTGGGCAAACCAACTATTCAGCCGCAAAAGCGGGAATGCATGGCTTTACCAAAGCCTTATCGCAAGAAGTGGCTCGTAAAGGCATCACTGTGAATACCGTCTCTCCTGGTTATATTGCTACCAAAATGGTCATGGCCGTTGCCGAAGAGATTCGGGAACACATTATTGCCGATATTCCAGTTGGGCGATTAGGCTTACCTGAAGAAGTGGCACATGCCGTAGCATTTCTCGCTTCTGATGACTCCGGGTTTATCACCGGTTCAAACTTGTCGGTCAATGGTGGCCAGCATATGTTTTAAAAGCAGTGACGAGAATCGAGTTACGAGTTTCGAGTTAAACACCGTCAAGTTTCACTTGATAGGATGAAGTCAAATTTCATAATTTTCTCGCAACTCGCAACTCGCAACTCGCAACTCGCAACTCGCAACTCGCAACTCGCAACTCGCAACTCGCAACTCGCAACTCGCAATTCGCAACTCGCCCCAAAAATGTGACTCACGTCTTTAATTTTAACGCTTTTCTTTTATCAACCGACCTTTGTGATAAATATCACAGCAAAATTTTTGTACCGGACTACACTTTGCGTAAATTCAAGTCAGCAAGGAGCTCCCAATGCAAGATCAAAATTGGTATTTCAGCCGTAACGGACGTGTCGAAGGCCCTTTCTCACTTGAGCAACTTAAACAACGTATACAATTGAACGATGGCTTTCAGGTTTGGAATCCATCATTGGCGCAGTGGAAAAGTGCGGAAGTTGTATTGAACCAAACGATTACGAAACAATCAAAAGAAATGAAAAATTATATTGCCAATCCTACGCAATCGAAAGAAACTGCCTTAGCGATAAAAAAGCTTGCTGAACAATGGCTAAAAATGGAGCATACGCAGGCGGAACAACGGCAACAATTTTTGCGTGACGTGATTAAACAGCAAGATGCAATTCTTAAATTGGAAGCCGGCACAACGATGCAAGCATCGACATTGCAGTCAATAAAGAGAGCTTCGCAATCGGGCCTATCACCTAAAACCATGCCCTCAAAAACTCATCGAACCCATGCAGTGCAATCAAAAGTAACGCAATTACCCCAACGCTCGACTAACGTACACAAGTCTGCAACAACCAGCAACGTGCAATCGATCCAAAATCATCATTCGTTTGGTTCGGCTAATTTATCGGCGAATAAAACCACTGAACATAAATCCACAAAGCCGTCCAGTCGAAGTATCAGTGCTTTAAAAGCACAATTAGAAGACATTCGTAAAGCCAAAGTCGCGACGGATAGCGCGATAAAAACAAAACAGAAAAGTCAGTCTTTAACGGCAGAAAAAGAATACCTTTGGCCAGTTGAGGAAGAGCAATCATTGAAGATCAGCGCGCTGGATTTAGAAGTGAAAAGTGCGACCGATTCTAAAGCTCGTCGTAATGAAACGAAGGGTATTGAAAAGAAAGCTCAAGTAAAAACAAATCCTGCTAATGGATCAGTCGTTTCAGAACCTAAAAGTAACGATAACGAAACCGAAGCGATGATGCGTCGAGTCAGCCGTCGCCGTCGTCGTCGCGTACGTTAAATTTTGGATTTTAGTCAGTATTCAACACAAAGTATCGAAAGTAATTTTCCAAATCCTTGATCACGATTTCTTTTCCCTGCAATGGGCTTTGTGCGATTAACTGAGCAACTTCGGTCGCTCTCAGTTTTTTCTGGTACTCTTGAGCAAGCAGTTGATAGCTGATGTGCCAAGGTTCGGGTGAAACGCCACCACGATCATTTGAGTAGGGGCGATAAAAGCCGAACTTTTCCAAGTTGTTTGCAAGCCATTGATCTAACTCCGCACAAACACCGTCTTTGCCAAACTCACTTGTGATTAATTTTAATTGATACCCATTTTCCAAAGGCTTTTTTAAAAATAAGTCGAAATCGGTACCCCAATGATGGCGGCTGGTGCCTGGCACCGCACTCCAATAACAAAGCGCCTGGTATTTTTCCCATTCCGAAAGTTGCTCGACAATCAAAGGTTGGGAATTACGATCCAGCAGCGGTCGAGTTCCGTTCCATTTGTAATTCCAAATACGGCACTGGTGCTGAAATGAGCGCCAATGACTGACGATGATCACTTCCAAGTTTATAGACTGCAGTTCTTGCAATAACTGAGATAAAGGACTGGCGACTTGTTGATGAACGACAATAAAACTTTCGTCAACTTCCATTGAAGAAAGTAAAGTACTCTTTTCACCATATAAAAGCTTTTGAAGTTCAGTCGTGTTGTTCATATTAGAGCAAAAGTATCTCCAGAATTCGCTGATAGGTAGAGGCTAACTTATCAAGATCGGCAATTCTTACGCACTCGTTTACTTTGTGAATGCTGGCGTTCAATGGACCAAGTTCAACCACTTGCGCGTTCATTTTGGCAATAAATCGACCGTCCGAAGTGCCGCCACTGGTTTCTGCCCGGGTTTCAATATTCAGCTGTTCTAAAATGGCTCTACGGCAAGCTTGTAACAGTTCGCCCTGTTCGGTAATAAAGGGCTCGCCGTTTAATTTCCAGTTTAGTTCATAGTCGAGCTTATGTTGTTTAAGAATCACTTCAACCTGTTTTTTTAAGCTATCAGCGGTTTGCTCGGTGGAGTAGCGAAAATTAAACTCCAGTTTCATTTCTCCTGGAATAATATTTCCAGCACCGGTACCTGCCTGCAGGTTTGTAAACTGAAAACTGGTGGGTGGAAAGTGTTGATTGCCCTTATCCCACTCCTTGTGCGCCAGATCTGCGAGGGCAAAAATGGCTTCATGAAAGGCATTTTTAGCAAGATGCGGGTAAGCGACGTGTCCTTGTATGCCATGAATGGTAAGCCAGCCAGTCAGTGAACCACGCCGACCGTTTTTTATGACATCACCCAAATACTCACTCGATGACGGCTCACCGACCAGAGCGTAGTCGACGCGCTGACCTCTCTTTTGCAGTTCTTCAACAACACGTACTGTGCCATTAATAAACGGGCCTTCTTCATCGCTAGTGATTAAAAAACCGATACTGCCTTTGTGTTCCGGGTATTGCTCTACAAAATGACGGGTCGCAACTAACATAGCCGCGAGACTTCCTTTCATATCGGCAGCACCTCGGCCATACAGTAAGCCGTCTTTTTCGGTCGGAATAAAAGGATCGGTTTGCCATTTGTCCAGGTTTCCTGCGGGTACCACATCTGTATGTCCAGCGAAAATAAAAACGGGCTGCGCCTTCTCGCCGCGTAACGCCCAGAAATTTTCGGTATCGTCAAAGTCCATTTTTTCGCAATGAAAGCCCAAAGGCTTGAGCCAATCGATCATCAATTGCTGGCAGCCTTCATCTAAGGGAGTCACTGATGGTCGACGAATCAACTCTTTTGTCAATTCCAGTACAGACAAGGTCATTAACCGAAGATCTCCGCGTATTGCTCAGGCTTAAAACCGAGGTGGAGTTGGCCATCGACTTCCAATAGCGGGCGTTTTACGATACTGGTATTTTCTATGATCAATTGTTTAGCTGATGTGGGAGTGAGATCATTTTTAATCGATTCGTCCAGTTTGCGCCAAGTAGTACCGCGTTTGTTGACTAACTGATCGAGGGCCACGTTTTGAATCCACTTTGAAGCCAGCCGATCAGAGATGCCTTCCTTTTTATAATCGTGGAAGTGATAAGCGATTTGATGTTCGTCTAACCATTTGAAGGCTTTTTTCATCGTATCGCAGTTTTTAATGCCGTAGATTGTTACTGTCATAGTATGATTATTGCTCAATTCGTTGTTGAATGTTAGCAATAATAACGGCTGATGCCTTGAAGGTAAAATACCTTAATTGAAGCACTAAGCTCTACTATACAATAAAGACAATTACACGGCTCCTGCTGTTGTGAGGAGACGTGTAATTCAGAACTTACCCTTCAATCTCACCAAAAAAGCAACCAAATGCGGGAAGTGTTAATTGTTCGTCGTGTACTTTTCCTAAGTCAATGTGATCGAACTTAATGGCGGACATTGTCGGTAATGATGCAATTGAAGCGGTTTGTTCCTGAGCCGACAGATTAAAAAAGAACGCCAAAGTTTGTGTTGCAGATTGTCGATAAAAACTGAGTATCGGTTCGTGGGTATCGATAAAACGAATGTCTCCATTTAATATCGCTGATTGTTGCTTGCGCCAATGTATCAAATGTTGAAAACATTTTAAGACTGAGTTCTCTGTATTTTGCTGAAGATCAACGGCTAGTAACCGATGTGATTCATTTACTGGTAACCAGGGTAAGCACTCGGAAAACCCACCGTACTTTTCTTGTGAGCTCCAAGGCATTGGTGTTCGGCATCCATCTCGGCCTTTAAAGCTGGGCCAAAACGTAATGCCATAAGGATCTTGCAGTTGATCGAATTCGATTTCTGCCTCAGGTAGCCCCAACTCTTCGCCTTGATAACTGCAAACCGAGCCACGTAAGGATACTAAGAGTGCGGTAAACATTTTAGATTTTTGACTGGTTATCGAATAATCGTTGTTTTGTTTGCTCCAGCGAGTGGCAACGCGTGTTACATCGTGATTGCTGATCGCCCAGCAAGGCCAACCGGCTTTCATTTTGTTTTCGAGCGTTTCTACTGTTTTGCGAATATAAGCGGCAGAGTAGTCTTCGGTTAACAATTCGAAACTGTACCCCATATGCAAACGATTATTGCCTGCTGTGTACTCAGCCATCGTAGCAAGCGAGTCTTCCGAAGATATTTCGCCTAATGCGACTGAACCCGGGTATCGATCGAGCAATTCACGAATACGCTCCATAAAAAGTAAATTTTCGGGTTGCGTATTGTTGTAATAGTGGTATTGAAAGGCGTAAGGGTTATCTTCACTAAAACCACGTCCTACGCGTTCTGTTTCCGGCTTGGGAGGGTTGTCTTTTAATTCAGCGTCGTGATAGCAAAAGTTAATGGCGTCCAAACGAAATCCATCAACACCGCGTTTTAACCAAAACTCGATATTGTCGAGAGCCGCTTGCTGAACTTCTGGGTTGTGAAAATTGAGATCCGGCTGACTGGTTAAAAAATTATGGAGGTAGTATTGTTGTCGTCGAGGTTCCCATTGCCAAGCAGGACCTCCAAATATAGAGAGCCAATTATTAGGTTGCGAACCGTCGGGTTTAGCATCTGCCCAAACGTACCAATCGCTTTTGGCGTTGGTTTTATTTTCTCGGCTTTCGAGAAACCAGGCGTGTTGGTCAGACGTATGACTTAAGACTTGATCAATAATCACTTTTAAATTGAGTGCGTGCGCTTTTTCAATTAGACAATCAAAATCATCGAGCGTACCAAATAAAGGATCGATATCACGATAGTCGCTAATATCGTAACCAAAGTCTTTCATGGGTGACTTAAAAAAGGGTGATATCCAAATCGCATCAACACCTAATGAGGCAATATAATCCAGTTTTTGGTAAATACCGGGCAAATCACCGACGCCGTCGTTGTTGGTATCCATCATACTGCGAGGATAAACTTGATAGATGACGGCTCCGCGCCACCAAGGATTTTGCGACATCAATTCAGTCTCCCGATTGCTCGCTGACGGTCATTCAAACACAGCGAAATAATTCATTTTTATCATTACCAGAGAAGCATACTTGAAAGCTAAAAATTAATTCAAACACCTACATACGTATGCATTGAATTATTTTGCGTTCAAAAAAGTGTTGGGTAAGGCTAACCCGAAAAATAAGGTTGAAAACGCCTATGAATACGTATGCAGCCAAAAAAGCCATGAAACTGCTCGCAATAACGGTATGAAATAAGATAAAAAGAGTCTCATTAGTGTTAGCGATTAGTTTAACAGCTCAGGGGCATAGCAATGAAACAGCCACAATTGTCATTTTGGCAAATTTGGAATGTCAGCTTCGGATTTTTAGGCGTTCAAATTGGCTTTGCGTTACAAAATGGAAATGTCAGTCGAATTCTTTCGGATTTAGGCGCCGATCTGTCTTCACTTTCATTGTTTTGGTTGGCTGCTCCTGTAATGGGGTTGATTGTTCAACCCATCGTTGGGGCTGCATCCGACCGAACCTGGAATCGAATGGGGCGACGATTACCTTTTATACTGGGTGGTGCCATCGTCGCCGCTTCCTGCATGGCATTATTACCTAATTCTTCGATGGTGGTGGCTTTTCTTCCTCCAATGCTGTTTGGCGTCGTGATATTTGCATTAAAAGATGCTGCGTTTAATGTATCGTTTCAGCCTTTTCGCTCCATGGTTTCCGATATGGTTCCACCTGAACAGCGCAACTTAGGCTATTCCGTTCAAACACTGCTGATTAATATTGGTGCCGTTGTTGGTTCCATTTTGCCGTTTGTGCTCACCAATGTCATCGGGTTAGATAATGCGTCTCGTGCGGGAGAAGTAGCTCCTTCGGTCATTTGGTCATTTTACATTGGCGCCACAATATTGCTGGGTTCCGTTTTGTGGACTGTCTTTCGAACCAAAGAGTATCCACCGGAGCAATACTATGCTTATAAAGGAATGCGGGCGGACGAAGTACTGGCAGAGCAAAGAGTAAAAAAATCGATAAACCAGAAGGTTGCGGAGTTTTTGCAATTGTTAACCAGTATGCCGAGTATCATGAAACAACTTGCATTGGTGCAGTTTTTCTCGTGGTTTTCTTTATTTATTATGTGGACGTATTTTCCAGCCGCGCTGGCTCAACATATTTGGGGCGTCGGAGTCGAGTGGTTTGATCCTGCTTTTTTGGCAACGGTTGATACGCCTGAATCTATTTCGCGAGCAAAAGGTGCTGCAGGTGACTGGGTCGGGTTGTTATATGCCGGTTATTCATTATTTGCCGCAATTTTTGCTTTATTTTTAACACGCCTAGCAAATCGTTTTGGGCGTAAAATTATTTATTCGTTTTCACTTTTAGCTGGAGGAATAGGGTATATCAGTTTTATATTTTTCCAGAGTTCAGATGTTGTCCATATAAACTTATTGATAACGGCGGTTGATATTCCGAAAGGCGCTGCTGGTTTAATTTTTCCCATGATTGGAATTGGCATCGCTTGGGCCGCCATTCTTGCAATGCCTTACGCCATATTGGCAGGCGCGCTACCTGCGGATAAAACGGGTGTATATATGGGGATCTTTAATTTTACTATTGCTGCACCTCAAATCGTTTCAGGCCTTGTTGCTGGGCAAATTTTAAGTCATGTGTTTAATAATCATGCAATTTACATCATCGTGTTAGCGGGTGTTTCTATGGTTCTTGGAGCGGTATCGGTTTATTGTGTTAACGAAAAAACTGAGACCTGCTTAAAAACGATTCAGGCCACGAGTTAGTGTGCTGTTTCGAGTAAGTTAGTTATGAGTAAAAGCGAAAACGTTTATTGTTTTATGACTGTTTTGAAAAGGATTTTGAATTCTAAATTACAGTTTTTTATAACACTATAGATTAAGTTACTTTTGTTTCTTTCCGTTTTCTTAGTTCAATTCAATGCTCTGTTTTACCCTGTACTTTTTGTTGAACGAAAGCAATGAGTTCCATTGTCGTCTTATTTATAAAATCATCGTATCGGCTCATTACATTCACTGAATACGTATGCATAACGTTGTTTGACTATCGATCAGGTGATTATTATGGCTTTCGCGTGAAAAACTCCGATTCCGATATTGTTTAAAGCAACTTTTGTGGTTTCAAAGTGTGGAATAATACCGCCGTTATTTTTAAAAGAGCGGTTTTCGAGCAGCGTACTTTTTCGGGATCAAAAGATAACAAAATAACCAACAATAAAGGTTACTGACTGGGGAGGAAACCTGAATGTTAACGTTTAAACCGAATCGAGTCGCGCTCGCATTATTGGCAAGTGGTGCGATGGCTGTTTCTTTTCCAGCCAAAGCAATGGAAGTGCAAGAAAAGTCTATTGAAAAGCAAGCATTAGAAAACAATGAAAATCAAAACGATGCGACCATTACGATTACAGGGTTTCGAGAATCGTTGCAAAAATCGACAGCGATGAAAAAGAATGAAACTTCCGTAGTGGAAACCTTATCAGCGGAAGATATTGGTAAATTACCGGATGTCAGTATTGCCGAATCGCTAGCCAGACTGCCAGGGGTTGCTGCACAACGACTGGATGGTCGCGCAAACGTTATTACCATTCGTGGCATGGGACCAGACTTTAATACAACAACGCTCAATGGCCGAGAACAAGTGTCTATCAACGACAGCCGAGGCGTTGAGTTCGATCAGTATCCTTCAGAAATGATTAATGAGCTCGTCGTTTATAAAACACCTAATGCAACGCTTGCTGCGCCTCAAGGTGTTGGTGGAACAGTGGATATGCGTACCCTACGTCCTTTACAACATGCAAAACAGACCTTTAAGGTTAATGCGCGGTACGAAAACAATAGTTTAGGAAAATTAAATCCCGATGGCAAAGCATCGGGTTCTCGCTTTTCGACTACATTCGTTGATCAATTAGCAGATGACACTTTTGGTGTGGCGGTTAACGTGACATCCATGAAGTCTCCGAATCAGGAAGAACGTTGGGCTGCGTGGGGTTATCCTGAGATAGGCGAAGATTGTTCAACGGATCCTTGTCAGCCATGGCAAGATATTAATGGCAACGATATCGATGCCGGGACATTGGCTTTAGGTGGTGCAAAACCCTACGTTCGTTCCAGTGAATTAAAACGCCTCAGCGGTATGGCGGTACTTGAATGGGTGCCTAGTGAAAACTACGCGATGACGTTTGATGCTTTTTACGCAGATTTTGAAGACAAGCAAATTTTGCGTGGTATTGAAATTCCTGGTTGGTGGGGACAAGGTTGGTCAAATGATGGATTAAGTGAGTTTGTCGTCCAAGACGGATTTTTAACGTCAGGACAAATCGAAAATTCTTTTGTTCAAGTGCGTAACGATATTAATTTCCGAGACGCGGAATTGCAGGCGTATGGGTGGAATCACCTGATCGCTTTAGATGACGGTTGGGAAGTTGAGACTGATCTCGCTTATTCCAAAGCCGATAGAGCGGATTGGGGAATGGAGTCTTATGCGGGAACCGGTCGTGGCAACTTTGTCGGAATAGGTGACACCATTGGTATCATGATGAATGGCACTCGTGGCGCGACCTTTAATCATCAAATTGAT
Source organism: Pleionea sp. WD8-19 (assembly GCF_055326765.1). Lineage (NCBI taxonomy): Bacteria > Pseudomonadati > Pseudomonadota > Gammaproteobacteria > Oceanospirillales > Pleioneaceae > Pleionea > Pleionea sp. WD8-19. The sequence continues at coordinate 82,606 of NZ_JBUZOU010000015.1, forward strand.
TACTCTGATCCTGAAGTGGTGATGCTGGGTGGTAATTTGTCTTGGGGAAATAATGTGACGGTTAATGGTGATGCGCAGGATGGATTCATCAATAACCCGTGGGTTCAAGATGAAATGACGACTTTTCGTTTGACGACTCGAAAGGCGTTGCAAAGTGACTACTTCAGTGGTTTTGAGTTGGGTATTAACGTTTCAGAGCGCGATAAGATAAAACGCGACAGCGGTAATTTTTTAACACTGAATGTATATCCACAAATGCTGGCGGTGCCAGAAGCGTTTTTACTCGCTCCAACGTCACTCAGCTTTATTGGCATGGGAACTATGTTGAGCTATGACTCACTCGCTTTATACAACGCGGGTTACTATACCGAAACCAGTGAAAATGCAACGGTAGGCAGTCGTTCGACGGGGTCATGGGATGTTAACGAGAAAGTAACGACGTTATTTTTTAAATTAGATGTTGATACGGTATGGGCTGATTTACCTGTACGAGGTGATTTTGGTTTGCAAGTGGTTGATACGGAGCAACGTTCAGTAGGTAATGCTGTTCGTAGCGAAGGCGGTTTTGTCATCAGAGCTAAGAATTCTGACGGTGCAAGTTACACCGAAGTACTGCCCAGTTTCAATCTAACGGTGGAAGTTTCCGACGACCATTTGATTCGATTCGGATTGGCCAGAACAATAGCACGTCCGCAAATGGATCAAATGAACGCAAGTTTTGGTTTTAATTTCGAAGCAAACCCCACTGGAGGCAATCCAAACTTCACTGGAGAAGGTGGCAACCCTACATTAATGCCGATTATTTCCGACAATTTTGATTTATCGTATGAAACGTATTTCGATGAAGGTTATTTTGCAGCGGCGATTTTTTATAAACATTTTGAGAACTGGGTTTACGATGGCCAAGTTATCCTGGATTTTGCTGAATTTACTCCGCCCGGAGAAAATCCAGCAAGTACACTTGGAACCTACTCGCAACCCATGAACAGTTCCGGAGGTCATCTTAGTGGTGCTGAATTAACGCTTAATCTTCCTTTGGGCATGTTAACGTCAACCCTTGACGGATTTGGAATTGTCACGAACTTCGGTTATGTCGATAGCGAAGTCCAACAAGAGCCGGGTGCACCCAAAACGGCCATTGAAGGTTTATCCCGTAAAACGGCAAACTTGACTACTTACTATGAAAATAATGGATGGTCTGTTCGTGCCAGCGCTCGTCATCGGTCGGATTTTTTGGGTGAAGTTACGGCGATCAGTTTAACTCGCGTACTTGTTGATGTTAAATCAGAAACGGTTGTTGATGCACAAATTGCTTATGACTTTGGTGATGCGGATAATAGTCGTTTAGATGGATTGAGTGTGTTTTTGCAGGCAACGAACTTAACGGATGAACCCTTCGTGACTTACTTAAATGGTGATAAACGTCAAATACGAGATCATCAAGTTTATGGTCGAAATATCATGCTTGGCTTTGGTTACACGTTTTAATTGTAAGGTCTAACGTTATCCCTCTGTTGCGACAAGCTTCAGGGGGATTTATAGGCAGTTTCTTCGTTCTTTAATATACTCGAAGCGTTTGAATTTTAAGCCTTATAAGCACCTGCCTTTTCGTCCCTGACCGCGTTGCTCCTACTCACAGGGAATGGCCATGCAGCGTCGTCGCGCCTCGTCAGATACGAAAATTCATACACTTCTAAAATCTAAAACTCAAACGCTTCGAGTATAACTGAACCATTGCAGTTGACTTTAAAGAGCTCAGTTCAATCCGCAATTAAATTAATCTCAACTCCTGAGTTATTTATTTCAAAGGTTGCTCGTATTCCAAACAGTTAACGCATTCACTTTTATCTATTCGATACTTGTGCAAAAAATGGTAACGCAAAAAAATCCAATGATTAAGTTTCTTACGCCTTTATGTTTTTAAAGCTTCCTTTCATGAATACGTATGCAGTTCATTGTTTTGCGATTTTGATCCTGCGTATGATTGTACAAATTTAGGACTTAATTTATTGATGCATTGCGTCAATAAAAATAACTAAAAGTACACTTGGGGGTAGGAATATGGCGAGGTTTAAACCGAGTTCGTTAACCATCGCTTTGGCAGTTGCAGGATGTATCAGTAGCTTCATGCCAACGTATGTTATGGCACAGCAAATTGAAGATAAGCAGAACGATGCAAAGGATGACAAAATTAAAAAGGAATCAGAAAAAGTAGAAAATAAAATGACCATTACCGGAAGTTATACCGGTTCTCTTATTCGTTCTCTGGAAGAAAAGCGCAATGCCGATACCGTTTCTGAACAGCTTTCAGCGGATGATATCGGTTCCCTTCCTGACGTATCGATTGCCGACGCGTTAACTCGATTGCCAGGTGTTTCTGCTGTACGTACTGGTGGTCAAGCGGCGGAAATTAATATACGCGGTTTATCCGGTATTTTTATTTTTTCTACTCTTAACGGTAGAGAGCAGGTCGCAACTTCAGGTAGCCGCAGTATTGATTTTGATCAATACCCGTCAGAATTAATCACTTCCGGTTCCGTTTATAAGTCGCAGAAAGCTTCTTTGATTGAGGGTGGTGTTGCCGGTAGTGTTGAGTTACGTACCGCCAGTGCATTGGCGAATGCCGAAAAGCATACTATGGGCTTTAACGCGCGAGCGGTATTTAATGATCGAGCAAATAATGTATACGATGCTGATGATTGGGGAGAGCGACTCAGTTTTTCTTATCAAGGAAAGTTTTTTGACGATACGATCGGACTTTCGCTTGGCGTCGCGCAGCTCACGCAACCCTCAGTGGCAGAACAATTTATTGGATTAAATTACAACGCAGAAAAAGATGTTGATTCATTGACAGGGGATACCGAAGGTTCCGAGTTATGCCCTGAATGTGAAACCGTATCGGAAGGTATGGAGCTGCAACATAAAGGCGGTAGCGAAGAGCGCACCAGCTTTGTTGCTGCCTTTGAATGGATGCCAAATACCGATTTTAAATTTACCGCAGACTACTTTCGATCCAAGTTCTCGTCGAAACAATGGGCGCGTGGTTTGCGTGTGAAGTTTGGTGGGAACCGGGCAAACTATTATTTTCCAACGGTGGCCGATAATTCAATGGTTGGAGGCGTTGTTGCACGAACCAGCGACAGCTTCACGCGTGTCGAAATTGCTAATGATGATGACAGCGAAACCGATATTAGCGAAAGCGTTGGTTTAAAAGGTGAGTGGCAACTGACCGACGCTTTTTCTTTGACAGCCGACTTAAGTCACTCATCAGGTGAAAGTGATTTTCAAAATCGTTTGTTATGGAGCTTAGTTGCTGAAGATGCAACGATTGCTGATCCGGTTTTCGACACGAATGTGGTCATTAACTACCAGTATTCGGGCCTGGACATTCCCAGCGTTGGCTTTAATCAAGACTTTACCAATCCTGATACTTTAATGGTTTCTAAATATGGGACCTATCCTTATTTGTACGATGATAGGGTCAATGCGTTTCGGCTCGACGGTATTTACGAATTATTTAATAACAACTATGTGAAATCTTTTGAGTTCGGGTTTCGTGCTTCGGAGCGCCGCTGGAATGCAGTCAGAAAAGTTTTTGAATACGGTGATGACGGTGGCTTTTCTATGTTTGAGCCGCCGTTTAGGTTGCAACCTGGAATGTACAATATCGTTAATTGGCGTAGCGACTTTAATCATTTCCCAAGTTACCTTGCTATCGATATTGATCAAGTGCTTGCAGCCTGGTTACCCAATGGGATGGGAACACCTTTAACGACCTTTGGTCAAGATGTTAATGGTGAGCTTGACTATTCGTCAAGCTGGGCGGTTCAAGGCACTGGAAGCGTGTTTGAGGTTGTATTAGCGGCTTATTTTCTGGCGAATCTCGACTTTGACGTAGGTGAGTTTAATGTCACTGGAAATATAGGATTGCGTGCAGTAAACAGTGAGCAATCGGCAACGCGATTGAGTTATATTGACGAAACCCTGCCGGAGGAGGATCGAATTGCGTTGGGTGCGCAATGGATTGTGGATGAGGCCGGGTTAGCCAGTTTTCGTTATGCCAGAAATACCGACGGTATCCATTACACGGATTATCTGCCTTCTTTAAATTTAAATCTTAAGTTAACTGACAATTCTCAACTGCGCTTTGCTGCTGCGAGAGTAATGGCAAGGCCAGAAATTAACCGGCTGGCATCGAATTTTAGCGGAAACGTCGATCAAAATCCCGATCGAACACTCGAGCATCCAGAGCCCTATGTTTTTAATGGTTCAGAGTTTAATAGCCCTCGTTTGAAACCTTTTTTAGCCGATCAGTACGATTTGTCTTGGGAATACTATTATCCCGATCAAACTGGTGGTATTGCCGTGGCGATTTTTTACAAGGATATTAAAAATTTTGTTGACGAAGGGTTTGTAAATCGATTCGATTTTTCTTCAATTGGTGTGCCTGCTCCGGAAACGTATGTTGATCCTTTAAGTGGTGTTCCGAGTGACGTCGGTCTGGGTTCATATTCCTTTTCATTCAACAACAACAAACCAGCATCGGTGAAAGGTTTGGAGTTTTCAACTACAACAATGCTCGATCAATTACCGGGCATTTGGTCAGGACTCGGTTTTAATTTCAATTACGCCTATACCGAAAGTTCGGCTACTCGTCGAAGTCAGCAAGGGTTGTTTAATATCGAAACAGCGTTTCCTGGTTTGTCACGACATGTTGCAAGTGGAACTCTGTTTTTTACCGGCGACCAATTTGAAACACGATTAAGTACTCGTTATCGATCTGAATTTATCTCTCAGCAGTGGGGAGTGAATGAGCAAACGGTGAATTTTGATGATGAGACGGTCTTGGATTACCAGGCTTCCTATGATTTTGATGGCGACTTAAAAGTACTGTTCCAGGTTAATAACTTAACCGATCAGCCAACGAAATCGTTCTTCTTTCATGAAGCAAGAACAGGAACCCTACAATATTTTGGTCGCCAATACTTTATGGGTCTCAATTATAAATTCTAAGCTCACCAAAAAAGGAGACAGAAAATGAAAACATTAAAACGGTTATTTTTACTCGTAAGTATTTTGGTGAGTTTGGCGACACTGACAGGGTGTGATAATGAAGTCGCAGGTGAAGTATTAAGTGGTCAGACGTTACTCAGTTGTGATTTACCGTTAGTACCGAATGCAAGTGGTACCGCTTGTGTCGAGCCGCCTCCATTAGCGTGTGATCCGCCTACAGTTCCTAATGAAACGAATGACGCCTGTATTATTGGGTACGATCCCAGTCAACCGGATCCCATTGTGTTTGCCGGTGATAATCAAGCCATTTTATTTTACAACCGAGCGAAGTTGGGGGCGAATAATTCTCCCAATGACTCAGCATACAACGGTTATCGATTGCATACCTGGAACAGTCCAACCTGTGATGCTTATGCCGCTGAATCGTTAGCACCATCTTGGGACAATGGTTTAGTGATTGATGGTATCGATCCCAATTACGGCGCATATTGGATTTTAGATCTAAAAGACGGATATGGTGAATGCGGTCATTTTATTATTCACATTGGTACCGATGATGCGGGTAAGGAACTGGGTGGTGGCGATTGGAAAATGAACTTGATGCAAGACGATCCTACCTTTTCGCGTATGAATTGGACCATTACTGGTCATGCTGCTGTATTTGAATACCCGATCACGTCTTTAGGAGCCGAACAGTTGCAAATTAAAGATGCGCGTGTGCATTGGATCGACTCAACCACTCTGGTTTGGAACCGTGATAATTTTCTTCCAGCCTCTGCTGATGTCGTTTCAGCCAAGCTGCATTATTCCATCTCTGAACCGATCACCGTTGATGATGAGGGCAACGTTTCCGGAACGGCATTTGATTTAACGGACACAGAACTCTCTGGTGCTCAACAATCAATGGTTCCATTGTTGACTTCAATGCCTGGCTTTTCCGGAAGTTGGAGCATTGATGATGCGAAAACCATTGTGAAAGGTCATGTTGTTTGGGTGGGTTATAACGCCGAAGGTGAAGCCGTTTTAGCGACTCACGTGCAAATAGGAAAAGTACTGGATGATCTTTATACCTCAAGTGATGACGATGCAAATGAAGCTCAATTAGGTGTTCATTATGACGACGACACCATTAACTTGGCGTTGTGGGCACCGACAGCTCAGTCCGTAAACCTAGTAATTTACCGTAATGACGGCGTTCGCGAATCATCCTTTGCGATGGTCGAAAACGCAACAACCGGTATTTGGTCATACGCTGCGCCTTTGTCATTGGACAGACGATATTATCGATACGAACTGTCTTTGTTTCATTACGCAACAGGCAAATTTGAAACGATAGAATCAACGGACCCTTACTCCATCAGCTTAGCAATGAATGGCGAGTATTCTCAGTTGGTTAATTTGCAAGATGCGGATTTATTTCCGGAAGATTGGTCTGTGCATGCGGTTCCAACAATCACCGATCCGGAAGACGCGGTGATTTATGAAGTGCATTTAAGAGATTTTAGTGCACGAGATCCATCGGTTTCTGAACAATATCGCGGCAAGTATTTAGCATTTACCGAAACGGCTTCCGATCCCGTTGTGCATTTATTAAATTTAAAAGAAGCTGGGTTAACACATATCCATCTGCTTCCGGTCAATGATATTGCCACAGTGAATGAGTTTGATAATTTAGTGGTTGATCTTGATGATACGGTAGGTGATTTATGTCGGCTCAATGCTGACGCGCCTGTGTGTGGTCATGTGGATGAATCAACCGTAATACAGGAACTTCTTGAAAGTTATGGTTCCCTTTCAGAACAACAACAGGCTCTGGTTGATTCAATGCGAGCTCATGACTCTTTCAATTGGGGATATGATCCTAAGCACTTTAATGTTCCGGAAGGTGTTTATTCAACCAATCCCAACGGTGAAGTCCGTATTAAAGAATTCAGAACGATGGTGAAAGCACTTCACGATCTCGGTTTGCGTGTTGTGATTGATGTTGTGTATAACCATACCAACTCGGCTGGCGTGTTTGATAATTCGGTATTCGACAAAGTTGTTCCTGGTTATTATCACCGTCGCGATATTGCAACAGGTTCAGTCACGCAGTCTACTTGTTGTAACGATACGGAACTTTATAACGTAATGATGGATAAGTTCATGAAAGATTCGCTGCTTTTGTGGACTCGGGAATATGGCGTTGATGGATTCCGTTTTGACATTATGAGTCATGGCTCGCGCAAACAAATGCTAGAAGTACGTGATTTGGTTCAAGAGGTTGACCCCGACAATTATTTTTACGGAGAAGGTTGGTACCGTGGTGACGGATACGATGAGACTTCTGCCAATCAGCAAAATTTGGCGGGTACAGAAATAGCCACATTTAATGATCGCCTGCGTGATGCCGTTCGCTACGCGGATCTGTTTAAGGTTGATGGTGATACCAGCCGACAAGATATTGTAAAACTAGGGTTAGCCGGACAACTCGCCAACTATGTCTTGGTTGGTTCCGGTGGTGTTGCAACATCCGGCTCGGGTTTTAATCCATCGTCGTATGCATTGGATCCTGCCGATGTTATTAATTATGTCTCTAAACATGATAATGAAACGCTTTGGGACATGCTGCAATTGCAATTACCCTTGGAAACGAATCTAGACGATCGTGTACGTATTGCGAATATTGCTGCGGCGATACCGGTAGTGAGTCAAGGCATTCCTTTTCTTCAGCTTGGTGGTGATATGTTGCGCTCCAAGTCGTTAGACAAAAATTCCTACGATGCGGGTGACTGGTTTAATTTCGTAGATTTCTCTATGAACTCCAATAACTGGAACGTTGGCTTACCATTAGCGCAAGATAACCGCTGGCGTTGGTATGCGGATCCTGAAAGCCCAGACCAAATCAGTATTTCTGAATTATCTGCCAGTGCAAAGACTCAAGCGTTTCCTAGTGATATCCAATTCGCGAACAGTGTATTCAAAGAGTTTTTATCCATCCGTCGTGACAGCAAATTGTTTCGATTAACAACAGAACAAGATGTGATTGAACGGGTGGGTTTTCATAACTTAGGAAGCAATCAAACCCATGGCGTGATTGTAATGAGCATTGATGATGGTGTTGGACTATCCGATCTCGATCCGGTAAACGATGCGATTGTTGTCATGATCAATGGTACCGAAACCGAGCAATCTCATACGGTACCCACGGCTGCAGGGTTTGTATTGCATCCTACTTTGGCTGCATCGGTTGATTCTCAAATGTCGTCAGCCATTTTCACTGCAGGTACTGACGAAGGCACGTTCACTGTGCCGGCACGTACCATGGCGGTGTTTGTCAAACCACAAGGTGCTTCACAAGGTGAAGGGCTTTCTGCTTACGCGACGGCTGGTTTACCCGATGTTGTTCCTTATGGTTCAACCTCGGTGTACATTCGTGGTGGCATGAACGGTTGGAGTACTGACGATGCTATGGAGTACATAGGCAACGGCATGTATCGTGTGGCGATGAGTCTTACCGGTGGCACCGGTTATGAGTTTAAGTTTGCGTCAGAAGATTGGTCGGCCGTGAATTACGGACACAGTGACGGTACCGTTACTGAAGGTATTGATAAAGCTCTGGCATACAATGCGGGTAATTTGAGTTTTACCCCTGCGAATGATGATGAGTATTTCTTTGAAGTCGCCGCCAGTACACCCGATGCACCGGTGCTTCAGGTTCGTAGTGCCAATGTGTATGCCGCGACATCGCTATTTGTTCGAGGCGGAATTAATGGTTGGGATACAAGCTCCGAGCTGACTTACCAAGGCAATGGCATTTATAAAGTGATCATTGATATTGGTACGAATACTGGCTTACAGGAATTTAAAATTGCTTCGGAAGACTGGTCGACGGTGGATCTGAGCTATGGCGATGGTCATGCCGCTGTTATTGAAGACGAGCAAAAACTGTTAGGGCCCGGAGCAGGTTTAGGAAATCTTTCGATGGATTTTCCAGAGTCGGGTGAATACACCTTTTTATTCGATGCGGCTGACCGTACACAGCGATTTCTTTCTGTACATCAAACTCAGATGTACGGTTCAGAAACCATTTATCTTCGCGGTGTCAATACCTGGGATGCAGTTGATGTTTTGGCCTACCAAGGAGACTCTATCTATTCCATTGATTTAAGCCTTGAAGCTGGCACATACCATTTTAAATTTGCCGATGCCAACTGGGGTGAAATCAATTATGGATTAAACGGTGATGATAATGTCATGGTTGTGGGCGAGTCGCGTACGTTGATCTATAACGCAGGCGACGTTCAAATTGAAATTCCTTCAGCCGGAACCTACCGCTTTGAAGTTTCGGGGCCGAATGAATCACGACCTGAAATGACTGTAATACAACTTTAAAAATGAATCATTTGGATTTCGCCCGGTCAACACCGGGCGAGTTTTTGTTATTGAGCGCTAATACAAAATAGAATTGTTTTGTGGTTTTGTAGGATGTGTGAAACCCATCAATGATTGATTAAAAAGATGGGTTTCACCCAACCTACTTTAAGGCGAAATCTTTGATTCATTGTCGCTAATTTTGGGTTTCACAAATGAAGAAATTTATTCCTGTTTTTCTTTTTACAAATCTTTTACTGATTGCTTGCAGCGAACACTTCAACTTTACTGAAGACGCTGTCTATCAATTGGAAAATGGTGAATACCGCCTGCAAATGACCGCGTATCAGGGTGATGCCTTCGAGGTGTTGTTGTATCGGTCAGGGCAAGTCATATTTCCTTCTTTTGCGAAAGCGGAGTCGATTCGTAAAGTAAAGCCTCAGGTGTTTGAGCTAGAAGATCAAACGACCCTTATAAACGGAGGATTGAAAGCCGTCATCAATAAAGCAAACTGGCAAATCACCTATTATCGTGACAACCAACAGCTAACAAAACAAACGTCATTCTCATTGAACGAGAAATCTCAGAGTTTTCAGTTTTCATTAACCAATGGTGAAAAAATATTGGGAGGCGGACAACGTGTGTTGGGAATGAATCGCCGAGGTCATCGACTGCCACTCTACAATCGTGCGCACTACGGTTACACCACACATTCCGAACAAATGTACTACAGTCTACCCGCGGTGATGTCCGATAAAAAATACACGTTAATTTACGATAACTCAGCCAGTGGTTTTCTCGACATTGGAAAATCCCAGGCCCATACTCTCAGTTTTGAATCGGTTGGTGGCCGAGCCGCTTATATGGTGGTTGCTGGAGATTCGTATCCCGAACTTTTGGAAAATTTTGTATCCGTTACCGGAAAACAACCCTTACCGGCTCGATGGACGTTGGGCAATTTTGCCTCGCGTTTTGGTTACAGAACTCAGCAACAGGTAGAAGAGGTCGTTGAGCAATTCAAGCAGAAAGACTTTCCGGTCGATGCCATCGTGTTGGACCTCTATTGGTTTGGCCCCGATATTAAAGGACATGTCGGCAATTTGGACTGGGATCGTAACGCTTTTCCTGAGCCAGAAAAAATGGTTGCTCGGTTAAAAGAGCAAGGGATTAAAACCATCGTTATCACCGAGCCTTTTGTTCTTACTTCATCAAAACGATGGCAGGAAGCGGTCGACAAAAAAATATGCGCTAAAGACCAGAATGGTGAACCGAAACGCTTCGAGTTTTATTTTGGTAACACCTGTTTGATTGATGTATTTGATCAAACAGCGGTGGACTGGTTTTCGGAAATTTATCGTGGATTAACGGAACAGGGGATTGCTGGGCATTGGGGAGACTTGGGAGAGCCGGAAGTGCATCCTGACGAAAGCATTCACACGTTATCTGAGTACGGAATTAAAGCTACAGGGGCGGAAATTCATAACGCTTTCGGTCATCAATGGGCAAAGCTGGTGTACCAAAATCAGCGTCAAATAAAACCGAATGAAAGACCGATGACGATGATGCGCTCCGGGTTTGCCGGTACACAGCGATACGGCATTATTCCATGGACCGGCGACGTAGCGCGCAGTTGGGATGGGCTCAAGCCGCAAGTTGAACTGTCATTGCAAATGGGAGTATTCGGTTTGGCCTATACACACTCCGATTTGGGTGGTTTTGCCGGAGGTGAACGTTTTGATAAGGAGCTCTATATTCGTTGGTTGCAGTACGGTGTGTTTCAACCGATTTATCGGCCACACGCTCAAGATCATATTGCGCCAGAACCGGTTTTCCACGACGAGCAAACGCAAAATATCGTGCGAGATTACATGAAATTGCGTTATCGGCTGTTACCTTACCTTTATACCATGGCCTACCAAAACTCAACCAAAGGCATTCCGCTCATGCGGCCACTTTTTTTTGCCGATGAGTCGAATTCGGATTTAATGAGCATTAAAGACAGTTATTTTTGGGGTGACAGCTTTTTAATTTCACCGGTTACCGAGCCGAATTTAACGCAGAAAGACGTTTGGCTGCCGCAGGGCATCTGGTTTGACTACTGGAGTGATCAACGTTTTATTGGAAATGCAAATATCCGCTACCCAATCACTCTGGAGACCATTCCTGTGTTGGTAAAGGCGGGGGCTTTTATACCTATGGTGGAAGCGGTGAATTCTACCGAACAATACTCCAGTAAACATTTAACATTGCATTATTACGCCGACTCTTCGGTTAAAGCGTCCGGCGGTCTAATGTACGAAGACGATGGAAAATCGTTTGGCAGCATTGAGCAGAATGCTTTTGAATTGCTCCGGTTTCAGTCGCAACAAGATGAGTCCGGTTTATCCATTCGCTTATCTCGCAAGGGTCAATATTCTGGATTGCCTGAAAAGCGAAGGGTGACTCTGGTTATTCACCATTGGTTAACGGCACCGAAAAGCATTCAAGTCGATAATCTCCCATTAAATATATTTGCCTTTGATGCGAAGCAGCGTCGTTTGGAGGTTGCCTTTGACTGGGACCTTTCCAACACCGTCATTCGTATTGATTAGCTTTGAGGTAAAAAAGTGGCATTGAAAATTAACGTTTGCTCGAACAATAAAAAGACTATGCGCATTTTAATCCATCGTTATAAGTCAACGCTGATAACGGGAGTAGGGCTTTGTTTTTTATTCATCGGTTGTGCGCAAGTCGACAAAGTGATTGCCGAGCAACGAAACGATGACATCGTGAGTCCAGCTCCTTTAGCGCAAGGAAAGCCCGTCATCTATCAGGTTTTTACTCGTTTGTTCGGCAATAAAAAAAGAACGAATAAACCTTGGGGAACAATGGAAGAGAACGGAGTCGGAAAATTCAACGATTTTACTGACGCGGCTCTAAAAGGGATTAAGGAATTGGGCGTTACCCATATTTGGTATACCGGTGTTTTACATCACGCAGTGATTCATGATTATACCGATTATGGGATCAGTTTGGACGACCCCGATGTTGTAAAAGGGCGAGCCGGATCGCCTTATGCTATTAAAGACTACTACAATGTGAATCCGGATTTGGCCGAAAATCCTACCCATCGCTTGAAGGAGTTCAAAGCGCTGATTAAGCGGACACATCGTCAAAACATGAAAGTGATCATCGACATTGTTCCGAATCATGTCGCGCGCAATTATCAATCCATCTCAAAACCAGACGGTGTAGACGATTTTGGTGCTACGGATAATAAGAACGTTGAATACCACAAGCATAATAATTTTTACTATGTGGTTGGTGAACACTTTAAAGTGCCTGCCGTAGTAAGCAACTATCAACCTCTGGGTGGTGAGTCGCATCCGTTGGCGGATGGTCATTTTAATGAGTTTCCTGCCAAATGGACGGGTAATCGCAGTCGATCAGCCCAGCCAAAACACGATGACTGGTACGAAACGGTTAAAATCAATTATGGTGTTAGGCCAGATGGGGGGTATGATTTTGAGCGCCTTCCCGCTGAGTTTATGAGAAAAGATTTTCGTGCCCATTATCGCTATTGGCAAAACAAAGACGTTCCAAATTCGTGGAAAAAGTTTCGACATATTGTCGAATATTGGCTTGATATAGGCGTTGATGGCTTTCGTTTTGATGTGGCCGAATTGGTGCCTGTCGAGTTTTGGAGCTATTTAAACTCGGCCATCAAAATGAAGCGCGAAGATGCTTTTTTACTTGCAGAAATCTATCAACCGCATTTGTATCGAGACTTTATTCATCTTGGAAAGATGGATTACCTTTACGATAAAGTTGACTTTTACGATGTGACACGGGCAATTTTGCGAGGCGAAGCCAGTACGGATCAATTGGTGGCGATTCAGCTGCAATACGCCGATATTGAATCGCATTTAATGCATTTTCTGGAAAATCATGATGAACAACGCATTGCAAGCGATGCCTTTGTGGGCAATGCACAAAAAGCAAAGCCAGCGATGGTGGTATTGTCGACCATCAGTCGATCACCAACGATGATTTATTTTGCACAAGAACTTGGCGAAGCGGCGCTTGGTGATGCCGGCTTTGGTGATCCATCACGAACCAGTATTTTTGATTATTGGGGTGTACCAAGTCAGCAACGATGGATGAATGATGGCAAGTTTGATGGCGGATTGCTTACAAACGATGAGAAAAGCTTGCGTGATTTTTATCGTCGCTTGTTAAATCTTACGGCTGAATTAACCGCAATGAACGGCGAATATCGGGATATTCATTTATTTAATCGTCAACACACGGAAAATTACGATGATCGTTTAATGTCTTTCGTGCGTTGGAATGGTCAACAAAAACTCATGGTCATCAGTAATTTTGATGATCAAAAAAACTATCAACTGAATCTGAAAATTCCTTCTTCGATCATCGAGCAATGGCAAATTTCTGATGGCGATTACATCGTTTTTGATCGTTTATACCAAAAAGTTGAAAAAAAATTAGTGGTTGATCAAAAAAATGCTACTTTAAAGGTTGATTTACAACCAATGCAGTCGTATATTTTTCAATTGAGTGAATAACTCGTTCTCAGAGTGAGAGAAAGCATTCCAAATACGAGCTCGGTATGCTTTCTCTAACTCTTTTTCTTTATAGTGAGTTGGCTTTTCTTTTCGCTGTCAGGTTAAACTTTGCAAAGCTCGCAACTTGTCATTCCACGTTTCCGCAAGATTGTCGCACGATCAATTTCGCAGGCAGTAATTGACTGGAGACGGCTTCGCTTTTTATCTGCTTGATTAAGCACTCCACCAACATTTCTCCGGCCAGTTTAGTGTCTTGTTGTACTGTTGTTAACGCAGGACGCGTAAATTCAGATAACGGGATATTGTCGTATCCAACAACAGCAACGTCTTGGGGAATTTTAATATTGCGTTCACGCAATGCCTTCATCGCACCAACCGCAATTAAGTCACTTGCGCAAACAATGGCATCAAATGGCTTTTGCATGGCAATTAACTGTAATGTTGCTGCGTAACCTGATTGTTCTGTGGTAATGGCATCAATCTGCAAGGCTTTATTGGGAGTAAACCCTAGATCGGTTTGCGCCTGACAGCTTCCTTTATAGCGATCGTAAAACTCAGGACATCGACTGGAGGCTCCCCCGAGAAAAGCGATGTGTCGTTTGCCAAGTTGAATCAAATGGTGCGTGATGTCGTAGCCGCCTTTAAAATTATCACACCCAATAGAGACGCCTGGTTGCCCTTCTTGCACGGCACCCCAGAGCACAAAATGGGTTTGATTTTCGGCCAGTTGATCCAATTTTTCTTTGTAATCGGTAAAATCACCGTAGCCTAATAAAATAATGCCGTCTGCTTTGTGTGAATCTTCGTATTCGGCGTGCCAGTCTTCATCCAGCTTTTGAAAGGACACGAGAAGATCGTAGCCATGGTCACCACACGCTCGCGTAATACTTCCGAGCATAGAAAGAAAAAATGGATTGATTTGAGAGTCGTCGCTGGTGGGATCTTCAAAGAGCAAGAGAGCAAGGGTTTCGCTGCGTTGTGAGCGTAAATTGCTGGCGTTTTTATCGACCTTATAGTTGAGGTCTTTCGCAATGGCTTTTATTTTTTCGCGCGTTTCTGGGCTAACCAATGGGCTGTTACGTAAAGCCCGTGAAACGGTCGATTGTGATACGCCTGCTAAATGAGCAATGTCGAACGAAGTTGCTTTAGTTTTCACCGGGTTCCTCAAAAAGGAAAAAGTTATCGATTGTTGTGTTGTCTTTCAAAGTGACAGAAAGTTGATGTGAATATACCGGAAGATGAA
This sequence comes from Pleionea sp. WD8-19, assembly GCF_055326765.1. Classification (NCBI taxonomy): domain Bacteria; kingdom Pseudomonadati; phylum Pseudomonadota; class Gammaproteobacteria; order Oceanospirillales; family Pleioneaceae; genus Pleionea; species Pleionea sp. WD8-19. Next base: position 97,780 of record NZ_JBUZOU010000015.1, read on the forward strand.
TAAGCGTAAAAGGATTTAAAGGTAGGTCGGGTGAAGTTATTCAAAGTTATAATAAACACTGAGTACCAATGTCGTATGGCTAACAGGATTGCCACTTTGGTTTAGCTTGCCGGACAACTCTTTAGAGCTCTGAATCAGTGACAATTGCCACTCTAAGTGCCACAAATCATGAAATAAACCGAGTTCCCAATGATTACCACTGTACTCACCAGCGAATCGACCATGCTTTAAATAGTATTGATTTATGTCATAACGAGCGGAAAAGTATTGGTAATCATCGGCCGCTTCATCATCACCTTGCCACCAACCACGGGTGAGCTCCACGGTTAAATTTGAGTATTCAACGTAAAAGTTAAGTTCTCGATAAGGTTCATCGTAATCGTCAGTATATTGCGCAGATGTGATGCCTACGCCGGTTGCTAGCTGGCTGTTCCAACTGACGTAGTAGCGGGCATAAATTTCATATTCTACCGCTTCTTGAATATCGGCTACCCATAGGCCTGCAAAAAATTGTTGGTGTTCAATGTCAAATCCTGTGTTCAAAGAGTCGTCTGCAAGAAATTCACCTCGGTCAAAATATTTTGTGGAGAATCCTACGTAAGGGTTAAATTCGGTATTTGCAACACTCCAGTTACTGCTCAGCGCCAGTATTACCATAATCGAAGTAATTGGGTGTTTCGTACTTAAGCGCATTCGTTACACCTCAAGTTGACCACTTGATTTCGACCGAGCGCTTTTGCTTCATAAAGTGCTTGATCGGCGACTTTAAAAAGTTGCTCGGTATCGCAACAGTGTTGAGGTGGGTAAGTCGAGAGCCCAATGGATACCGTAATGTGTTGGGTTGTCGGCGATGTTTCATGGGTAATTTTGAGAGACTCGATACCCTGACAAAGCTTTTGCGCCACATGAATCGCTTTTTGTTCGTCAATATTTCGTAATAGTATGGCAAATTCTTCTCCACCATAACGAGCGACCATATCGAATCCTTGGCGGGTCAGTTTTGTCATTGTTTGAGCCACTCTTTTTAGCGTTTCGTCTCCGGCTTTATGGCCATAGGTATCGTTGTACAGTTTGAAATGGTCTACATCCACCATGAGCACACTCAGCCCTTCTGGGGTTTGGCGTGTCTCGCTCGAAAGGTGACGCAAATAGTTTTCTAAAGAGCGGCGATTAGCGACGCCTGTGAGCTCGTCGGTATCACTCAATTCTTTTAATTGAATATTGTGCTTAATCAATTCATTTTGTTGGGTAAGCACATTATCAAACAATGTGTCGACCAAGCCGGCCAGTTGTCCAATTTCGTCTTGGCGATGGATTCCGGTTGTTTGCCGATAATCACCTTTGTCCATAACCTGACGAATGGTTCTCTGCATGTGTTTTATCGGGAGTATCACGAGCTGATTGAGGAGCACAAATATAACCAACAAAATGACGGCGGAAGCGAGAGAGGCTGAAATGAGTGACGTATCGAACAATCGATCATCGTAGCTCCGTTTTGGTGCCGGGTAGCGAATGTAAAGCATAGGGTCGTTGTTTATGTCATTAAAGGAGACTTCAATAAATTGATCAACACCGCGTAAGCTGGACTGGTTTAGCAAGGTATCTGAATACAGGTTTGATTGATTGATGACTTGGTTTGTACCGGTTGAGTCGACTGATAAAGCAACGTCAAGTTGGAGTATTTCTCTCAATTGATGGCGAACTCGATCGTCGACAAAACGCCAGATTACAAAGGTGCCTTGAGGTTCTCCAATTTCATTTGAGGGCATAATACTGCAACTGACAAACATCACCGGCTGCCCTTGGAGTAATAAAAAACCACGTTTGGATACGGGTCGTTGATTGTTTTGCTGCACTTCTTTGGTGTCGATTAACACTTGCTTTCGAAAAGTTTCATCCGGGTCATCGAAAATATTACGAGCAATAGGAATGAACAGATTATCAACGCCTAATCCCAGCATTTTTTCGTGGCCTTTTGTATAAAAATACAAGCCATTGGTTTTAAGGGCTTGAAAAGACTCACGAAAAAAATAGTTTCTGCGAATGTATTCTCGATCATTCGATTCCATAACCCGGTACATTTCATCCCAAACGGCGTTGTCGTAGGCAATGCTATAGAGCTCATTGAAAAGTCGATCGATTGCGGAGCTGACTCTTTGAATATCTTTGAGATCAGCGTTTGCTTCCATGGCTTGAAGTTGGGGTAACGTCCAAAATACGCGGATGGTGATTTGAACCGAAAGAATAGAAGCCAACATCGCTAAAAAGAGTAGCAACAGTTTAATGCGTAAATTACTGGCAATGGCTCGAACAAACATGGGGCTGGCTCAAAAAACAATTGCTAATCAGTATAGTTGATTCTGAACTTCTGTGGCTTGGACTCAGTACCCTCATTGGTTTATCTTAAGCTGAAGTGGATAAATCAGCTCTGAGCAACTATACACAGAGATATCAGGAAACTGACGGGCTGTGAATGAAAAAGGTCTTTATATTTGCTTTGCTTGTTGCATTGGCACTTGTAATGGGATGTACCGATGTTTTAATTAATCATTTTGCGTTTCATCCCAGTCGAGTAAACGATCGATATCCGCCAGTGAAAACAGAGGCTGTGATAGAAATTCGTATTCATACCGAAGATGGAGTGGCATTACAAGCGTTTGAAATGCCACAAACACAAACTAACGCGAAGAAAGCGGTTCTTTTTTTACATGGCAATGCCGGTAATGCTTACCACCGTATTGATCATGCTCGCCGAATTTCTGAGCTTGGCTATCATGTATTACTTTTAAGTTATCGTGGCTATGGTAAAAGTGAAGGTTCACCTTCGGAACTCGGGGTCTATCTTGATGCGGAAGCGGCGATTCAATATTTGCTTTACGAAAAAGCGTTCGAGCCATCCAATATTGTCATTCTAGGGCGTTCTATTGGCTCGGCCATTGCTGTGCATGTTGCTCAAAATCATTCTTTGGGCGGTTTAATTCTGGTCTCGCCGATGACGTCCGGAGTGGATATGGCGAAAAGCATGGGATTAAGTTGGCTGTTGTTTGGCCGTAAACCTTTTGACTCGCTCGATAAGTTAAAGCATCTTCAGTGCCCGATTTTGATCATTCATGGTGAAGTCGACACCATAGTGCCTTATGCGCATGGACAAAGGTTATTCAGCGCATATGACGGTGTAAAATTTTTTCACAGTGTACCGCGTGCTGGACACAATGATCTCATTGAGGTTGCCGGTGACGCTTACTTTCAATGGATTGATGCTTTTCTTAACCATCAATCCACTCTTAATCATCAACTGCCTCGCTGAAACAGCAAACTTTAAAAAATAGAATGGCATGCTTATTGATACCTTCAAGTTGTGCGATGAGTTTTATTCGTTGGTCTACGCACACACTTTTGAACGAAGGTTTTTATGTGCAATGAAAAACAGCGTTATCGATTACTGAATCTGAATCGGTTGATGATTTATGCTTTTGGCCTACTTGGGCTTTTTCTTGATTATACCTGGGCTTATGTGATTTCGATGACTTTATGGCTATGGCTTCCTTGTTGTTTACGTTTCGAGTGGCAGGTGATGTTTTATGGGCGTCGCTTATGGCAAATTCGAACGAAGGCGTTATCGAGAGTCGTTTGGCATTGGCAAAAAAAAGTGAAATAACGGAAAACCTTTTCCGGTACACAAGGCGTCAATTTTAGGCCATTTAACGGGTTTAGTCTGAAATGGTAATTCGGTTTTCGAAAATCGGACTTACCGGAGAGTTGAGTTGTAGATAGGTTTCTAATGCTTCTCTGTCGAGTAATGGCAGTGTTACTTTCGCGCTATCATCAATATTAGCAAAGGTCACATAGCCGTCACCGCCTGAGGCGATAAAGCCATTGGTTACCAATAAATAGCTTTCACGATTGTCATAGTTTTGTCCGCCCACCAAAATATTCGTGATTCTTTGTCCTTCAGAAACGATGACCTCGGGCGTTTGATTTTGATCGATTACCTGTGCGTCTTGGAATAGGTCGACAAATATTGAAATACCTTCCGATACTTGTAGAAATTGGCCTGGGGGTGAAGGGAGGCCCGGTAAACCCGCTACGCTACGCTCTAAAATTTGTTTCAGCTGTGCACCTGTGACTGTGACCACAACCAAGTTATTGTCGAAAGGCAAAACGTTAAACAGCTCGGCGCGTGTAATAGGACCTGCAGGGAAAATCCCATCAGGATACCTTGCCGCATCGTAGCGAATAGCACCGCCATTGGTGAATGCAAAGTTGACGTTGTATCCGGCATTAATTGCCGCTTCTCGCATGGCATCGGTGATCAGGTTTCCACTTAACGACTCACCTGAACGGACCGTTATCGCAGAAAAGTCGAGTGGAACGCTGGTAAATCCAATTTCGGTTTCATCACCCGGTTTGAGCCCAGGGAGTCGATTGGGATCGCTGCAAGCGGTTAATATAAAACAACAAAAGCAAGCCAGTTGACTTAACCAAAGCCGTAGCGCATGTAAGTTTGACGTGTTAAATATCATAATTAAAACTGATTAAGTAACTGCGGCCGGGTTGAGCCAATCCATCGCTGCCAAAACGGTCGATGTTTTCAGCACTTTCCGGATCGGAAAACTTTTCATCGCCTAAATTATTGATAGCAAATTTGATCGTAAACTGTAAATTCCAATGGTAACGCAGTGTTAAGTCTCCCAGTAGGTATTCGTCGATAATCACTGGCTCATTCACATCTTGAAAAGCTTCTAAAGCAGAACGTTTGTTTGCACCGCTTTTCCCACCATAACGAATGCCGGTGAAAAGTTCCCAAAGATCGTATTTAAGGGTCAGCCCAGAGTTGATGCGTATGCGTGGCGTATGCAATAACGTTCGAACGCCACGTTCACTTAAAAAATTTCTTTGTAACTCAAACTGTTCGTCTTCACTCCAGTAAAACTCGGTTTCATGCTGTTCCCAATTAATAAAATACTCAACAAATTTGTTTGGGTAAGCTTTAAACTCAACTTCAAAGCCTTCACTTTTGGTATCACCTTTGTTTTCGTAAGTACCTCGTTCACTGCGTCCAAATGGGTCGAAGCTTTCAATAAAGTCATCGGTTTCGGTGTAGAAATAATTGGCTCTAAAGATGTAATGTTCCATTTGGTATTCTGCACCAAATTCAAATGACTTAACGGTTTGTGCCTTGAGCTCTTTGTTACCGATGGTGCCTTCCGTTCCGACTCGAGTGTGATCATACAGCTCTTTAAATGTAGGAGAGCGAAATGCATGAGCATAAAGCGACTTTAAACTCAAAGATTCGGTCACCGGGTAAGTCCAACCAATACGAGGGTTTAATGAGGAACCAAAGTCACTGTAGTCGTCAAATCGTAAACCTAATGTAATCTGATGTTGATCTAAATCCGTGATACTTTGAGCAAAAAGAGCACTGATGGTGCGATGTTTTCCTTCTTGCACATTGATAATGCTGTCGTAATTTCCAAAAGTGGATTGAGGGACCAGCCCTCTGACTTGATAGTTTCGAGTTAGGTTGTAATCGTACAAATGTTGGTATTGCAAAACACCGCCAAACAAGACCAATGTTTGTGGGCTCCATTGTCGATTGTATTGAAACTCGTATCCCAGGTTTGCACCACTGTAACTCTCTTTGGTGAGTGCGCCATTAAAAAAGATACCGTTATTTGAAATAAATCCGTCCGGGTGATCTTGGTACAGGGAGTTGTTATTCAACCAACTCAACCGAAAATAGGATTTTGACTGCACTTTTTGTTTCAGTTGGTGATCGACTTTTAAACTGGTCGAAATTAAGGTTTCACGTAGCCGAGAATCGGTACCAAAATCGAAGATTGCCCCAGTCCAAACACCTCGACGACGCTGCATACCAAAGAGGCGTAATTGATAATTATCACCATGCGTTTGAAAGGCAAGAAAGTCATCTTCGACGTATCGGTTGGTGTGTCCGCTTACCGGTTGTGAAATGCCTTGATTCGAAGCGGCGTGTTCAATGACATTAGCGCCGTTACTTGTGGAAAATCCCGTATTGAGGTCCCAGCTCGATTCATCGCCAGACGTGTTTAAAGCGAACAATCGATTCCCTTTGTTTCCTGTTCCGAGTCGAATGTTTCGTTGATTACTGCGAGTAATTACGTTAATAACACCGACCACCGCACTGCTACCATAAAGCGCGGAAGCCGGGCCGCGAATGATTTCAATGCGCTCAATAAAACTGACGGGCAAGTCAAAGATGGCGCGACCATCGTAAAAGTTATTCATACTTTGACTGTTGATGAGGAGCAAAATTTCGCCTTCGCGTCGTTCTCCACGCATAGCGAGTCGGTAATAACCGTCAGGAGCGACACTGGTTTCAATACCCGGCGCATAATGCAGCGCATCGATTAAGCTGGTTACTGAAAACCGCTCTAAATCTTCCCGATTGATGACGCTGATGATGGCAGGCGCTTTGTTGATGGACTGTAACTTTTGAGTGGCAGTGACGACTTCCAATTTCATCAGTTTATCCAACTCCATGCCAAATAGGATATCTTCTAAATCCTTTTCTTTTTGTTGCGCAAGCACCAAGCCAGTGGCCAGAAACAACCAGCTGCAGATTATTGCTCGAATGGGCCGAATTTGCCGCGTTGACCGGCTTTGCACCATAAAGACCAGAGAGTTAGCCAGGATGTCTATAAGAATAGAACATATTTGGCGATTAATAGGTGTTCAGGTAGGAATTTCGGGCGGCTGTTACCAATGGAGAAGGTAATATTTATTCCCTGCTGTCAGATTTGATGTTGACCGCAGGGAAGATCGTTAGAAAGGATCAAGCCAGTCGTAATAATTCGTTAATGCCTGTTTTGGCACGTGTTTTTTCGTCGACCTGTTTAACGATTACTGCACAATAGAGGCTGTAGCGGCCGTCTTCCGATGGCAAACTGCCGGGAACGACTACCGAGCCGGCGGGAATGCGACCATAGCTGATTTCGCCTGTTTCGCGATTGTAGATGCGCGTACTTTGACCGATATAGACCCCCATGGAAATTACAGCGCCTTGTTCAACAACCACACCTTCAACGATTTCCGAACGGGCCCCGATGAAACAGTTGTCCTCAATTATGGTTGGGCTCGCCTGAAGCGGCTCTAATACGCCACCAATACCTACCCCGCCTGAAAGGTGAACGTTTTTGCCTATTTGTGCGCAGCTGCCGACGGTGGCCCATGTATCGACCATTGTGCCTTCATCGATAAAAGCACCAATATTGACATAAGACGGCATCAGAACAACGTTAGGTGCGATATAGCTGCCGAAACGTGCCATTGCTGGTGGTACCACCCGTACACCGGTTGCTGCGAAGTCCTGCGCACTCATATTATTAAACTTGCTCGGCACCTTGTCGTAAAACTGGGTAAAACCGGCATTCATGGTGGTGTTGTCGTTGAGCCGAAAAGACAATAAAACGGCTTTCTTTAACCACTCATGTACCGTCCATTCGCCATTGATGTTTTCGGCAACACGGGCTTTACCAGAGTCGATCAGGGTTAAGGCTTCGTTGACGGCGGCTCGAATGTCTTCGGGAGCGTTTTGAGGTGAAAACGCGTTACGGTTTTCAAAAGCGTCGGTAATTAAGGACTGTAATTGCTGTGTCATAGTATTCTCTATTAAGTTCTAAGTTCTAAGTTCTAAGTTCTAAGTTCATTCGTACCGACGCTCTTAGGTTATTCATCGCTTTAGCGCCGGTTCATGCGTATTCTTGCCAATGCCAGAGCACGAAATAAAATAACTTTAGGTTAAAGTTTATCGATTTGTTGAATGATTTTTTCGCGTAATTGAGTTTGTTGTTGTTCATTTAAGGGTTGCAGATCAAGTGTTGAAATTTCAAAAATGTCTTCTACTTTTTCTCCCAACGTAACTATGCGAGCTGAATGAATGGACATGTCGCATTTTCTTAAGGACTCACCAATAGCCGCCAGTAAACCGGGTTGATCCAAAGCTGTCAATTCCATTTGGGTATATCGCAAGTTTCGACTCTGGCTGAAAGTGACTTTGGTTGTTATATCAAACTGTTTAAATCGGCTGGACATGTGACGCCTTACTTTTTTTGACATGCCTGCAATATTCTTTAGGTTTTTTTGCAATCGCTTACGAATGCTTTGCATTCTTGGTTGCGATTGAATCGGTTTGCCCGATTCTTCGAGCACCACAAAAGAGTCGAAGCATTTTCCATGAGCATTAGTGAACAGCTCAGCCGCTTGAGTGCGTAAGTTTTTTTGACTCAACGTTGCCGTGATCGCAGCAAAAAGACCGGGTTGATCCGACGTATAGATGAACACTTCTGAACCCGCATCATTTCGATGTTTTTTTATTTCAACTAAAGGCGAGGAACCGTGAGCATGTTTGATTACCGAAGACGTTTGCCAAACAATGCGATCGACAGGTGAGGTTTTAAAATAATTGTCTTCTAATGTTGCCCAGAGTGCTTCCGTTTCGCTGAGGCTGATCTTCTTCTTCGCTAATATTGCCAGTGCTTTTTCCTTAACGTCGGCAATGTGCTCTGAGTCGGAAATCGGTTTATGTTCTTTTTCGGCAAGGTAATTACGAGTGGTTAGGTAGAGCTCTTTGAGTAAGGCGTCTTTCCACGAGTTCCATAATTTAGGGCTGGTTGCGCGAATATCGGCAACCGTCAAAATATAAAGTAAATCCAATTTGTATTGTGTTTGTACTTGACTGGCAAAATATCGGATAACATCGGGATCGGAAATGTCTTTGCGCTGTGCGGTTACCGACATGATCAAATGGCACTTTACCAGCCAAGATACCGTTTGTGCATCGTCTTCCGACAGATTCAAGTATCGACAAAACTCTAACGCATCTTTAGCTCCCAGCTCGGAATGGTCACCGCCTCGACCTTTGGCAATGTCATGAAATAGCCCGGCCAAATAAATTAATTGCGGCTTATCTAATTTTTGCATGATTTCGCTGCAAATTGGAAATTCTTGTTGGTACTCTGGGTTGGCAAAGCGAGTGAGGTTTTTTAATAAAAAGAGCGTGTGTTCATCTACTGTATACGCATGAAACATATCAAATTGCATTTGACCGGAAATTTTTTCAAACAAAGGGACAAATCGGGCCAGTATGCCGTTGCGCTTTAATAGAAAAAACGGGCGATCTCCTTGATGTTTCATGCTGAAAAACTGCAGAAACAGCTTTTTGAAATTCTCGTTATTACGGTAACTTGCGTCAATCATATGACGATGATCACGTATCGCTCTTAATGTACGAGCACTGACGTGTTTGTTACCAGGTACTTGTGCAGCAACAATAAATGTTTTTAGCATCAACTCGGGTTCACTCGCGATGCGTTCCGGATTGATTAGCGCGATGCGATCATTTTCAATTTGAAAGTCATCATCGATCGGCTCGATGTTTCGGCTGCAACCGGCATCGAGAATTTCTTCTTCGAACACCTGCAATAACATTTCAGTCACATTTCGAATTTTAATGGCTGCTCGAAAGTACTTTTTCATTAATTGCTCAACAGCAAGCGCTTCTTTTTTGTCTTTAAAGCCCAGGTATTCAGCCACTTTTTTCTGATGCTGAAATAGCAGTCGGTCTTCACCACGACCGGTGATCAAATGTAAAGCATAGCGAATGCGCCACATGAAAAGTTGCGAGCCCATCAAGGTGCGATATTCTTTAAGCGTAAAAACACCTTTGTTGGCCAGATCATGTAAGGACCCGGAGCTAAAGTAGCGCTTCGCGATCCAGCCGACCAATTGAATGTCGCGCAAACCACCCGGATTTCCCTTGAGGTTTGGCTCTAGGTCAAAGGATGTGCCTTTGTATTTGCGATAACGGGCTTTTTGTTCCGCCACTTTGGCTTCGTAAAAAGCGCGAGCTGGCCACATGTGTTCGGGGCCGGTAAGTGTTCTCATTTGGTCGAATAAAGCCGTGTTTCCGCAAATGACGCGTGACTCGATCAGGTTGGTAGCAATAGTGATATCGTCTTCCGCTGCCTGACAACATTCCTTTAAGGTGCGTACGCTGTGGCCAATTTGCAAGCCAATATCCCAAAGCAAGGTGATCAATGGTTGCAACGAATCGAGAATGATTTGTCGGTGATTGTTATCGATAAGGAACAATAAATCGATATCGGAACCCGGATGCAACTCACCACGGCCGTAGCCACCCACGGCGATCAGACTGGCTTCTTGCGAATGAATAGCAAACGCTTGCCATAGTTGTTGCAAGAGTTGGTCAACAATTAAGGAGCGAGCTGTTACTAAATGGCGTACAGAAACTCGCCGGTCGAAGGCATCCGCCAGTGCTTGTTGACTGTTTTTCAGATAGGTTTTACAACTGGTAATGGTGGAAGGGTGTGCCAATTGCTCTTTATTAATGTCTGGCAATGGCGGTAAGTTCAGTTGTTCGGCCTGAAATGGAGTCATTAAAAACTTTCTTCGCTGCGCTTGGTTAGTACCTCAACGCCGGAACCGGTAACCAGTAACGTATGCTCCCATTGCGCTGAAAGGCTGCGATCTTTGGTGATGACGGTCCATTTATCCGGTAGCAAAGAAACATAGCGTTTGCCTGCGTTGATCATGGGCTCTATGGTCAGACACATCCCGGCTTCCAGTGCGACTCCAGTACCCTGTTTTCCATAGTGCAGCACTTGCGGATCTTCATGAAATTCAGCGCCGATACCGTGACCGCAATATTCGCGCACCACAGAATAATTGTGTTTATGTGCGTGTTGCATGATGGCATAACCGATATCACCCAGTTGTATGCCTGGCTTCACCATGTTAATACCCAGATACAGGCACTCTTGAGTGACTTGAATCAGTCTTTCTGCCATTACTTTGGGTTTACCTACGGTAAACATTTTGCTGGTGTCGCCGTGATAACCGTCTTTTATGACGGTTACGTCGATGTTGATGATATCGCCGTCTTTCAGTTTTTTATCAGCTGGAATACCGTGGCAAACCACGTGGTTAACCGAGGTACAAATTGACTTCGGAAAACCGTGATAATTTAGCGGTGCCGGAATCGCCTGCTGTTCATTAACGATGTAATCATGACAGATCTGATTCAGCTCGTTGGTCGTTACCCCTTTTTTAACATGAGGTTCGATCATTTCCAGCACTTCGGCCGCTAGGCGACCGGCTACGCGCATTTTTTCTATCTCATCTGGCGTTTTGATTTTAATGTTCATGCAATGGCTTCAAATTCAAAAATTTTAAAGATGGGCAGCATTCTACTGATTTTTGCCAAGAGAATCATCGAAAGCTGATGTTTACCGGTTATTTCCTTGATTATCATAGCCTTGTTCCATAAAGTTAACTTCAAATCAGGGTAAAGAGTCTGTGCTGGTAGCACAGTCGGCGGGAATGTTCATAACACACCATGAATACTTCCTTGTAGGCTCGGCAGTGGTATCCATGCCACTGACGGTTATGAACATTCCCACCGACTGAGCAACTGGTCATTTAAACCATCGCGCAGGTAAAAACAGTTTATGATTAAATCCGGCGAACACCTGGGAAAATTTCGTATTTTGAACCGGATCGGTTCCGGGGGGATGGCCGATGTGTTTCTGGCGGAAGACACGTCTTTACATCGCACTGTGGCAATTAAGGTACTGCCACCGGAAATGGCACGCGATGTGAATTGGGTATCCCGATTTGCTAAGGAAGTTCGCGCAACGGCCAATTTGTTTCATCCCAATATTGTGACTGTGTTTGAAGTCGGGCATCAGGAGAACACGCATTTTTATGTCATGGAATACCTTCCGGGTGGCGATCTGAAGCAGAAAATTGAACAAGGATTAAGCGAAAAGCAGGCGTTGGTTTATGTGAAACAAATGGCTGAAGCCTTGAATTACGCGCATGTTAAGGGTTTTGTTCATCGTGATATTAAGCCGGAAAACATTCTTTTTGATGAAAACGGTATTGCGAAATTGACGGATCTGGGAATTGCTAAAGCCATGGGCAGCAATTCCCACATTACCAAAACCGGAACCAGCGTTGGCACCCCCAGGTACATGAGCCCGGAACAGGCGCGAGGTAAATCTACGGACGGACGCAGCGATCTTTACAGTCTCGGTGTGGTTTTTTATGAAATGCTAACGGGCGAAGTGCCTTATATCGCAGAAGATACGTTTGCTGTAGCACTGGCGCATATTAATGAACCCATCCCGCAGTTGCCTCAACCCTTTAGCCATCTTCAAGGGTTGCTCGAAATGTTAATGGCAAAAACTCAAGATGAACGTTTCGACACAGCGGCGGATTTGGCTGTTGAAGTAGAGAAAGTCATTCAGGGCGCTCCTTTTGATAAGTGGCAGTATTTAAAGGACAGAAATGAGACCAAATTAGCGCATCAACCGGTTGCTGACAGCCAATTAAACTCAGTTCCTAAGCCGGTAAAACGGCAACTACTGCGATCCGATAGTTTGGCGCCAATTAAGAAACGAATACCTCAAATGTTAGTGCTTCTAGCAACGGTTATTTTTTCGGTGGCGTTGACCAGCTGGTGGTTTTTAAACGGACAAAATGATGCAGCGATACCATCACCTGACAAGAGTGATATAACACCCTTAGTTGCGGATCAACAAGGCTCCTCAAACTTAAGTGAACCACTGGTGAGTGACATCGCCGATGAAGTTGCGGCTGCTGAACAGTTGGATTCAGTCTTAACTCAAAATGAAGGCGCAGAAGAGCAACCACAACAATCCCATTCTGATAAACAACAAGATGATTACGAAAAAAACACCAGTCAAACATCGAGTGATAAACGTTTAAGTGATGCTGCTTCCAAGGGAGCCATTGAAAGTGAGAGCGTCTCGCCAAAACAAGCGAGTAAAGCAGATAAGTCTACACAGCAAATGGCGGATCAAACCGCTTCTGCGCAACGCTCAAAAGTGCGCAGTCAATTGGCGACTCTTTATCAACAAGCATCTGAGTATTTAAAAAACGATCAGTTGACCGAACCCGCAGGCAGTAATGCTTACGAAGTGTTTCAAAAAATATTGAAAAAAAATCCGCGTGATCAGCGAGCCCGAAAAGGCATACATTTTATTGCCGATCGCTATCTGGAACTGGCGGAATTAGCCATAGCAAAAAGCGAAGTCGGTCAGGCGAAATTGTTTCTTGAGAAAAGTCGTGCATTGGGCAGCCCTTATTTTAAACCTGCAAAAGCGAAACAAATAGCAGATAAAGGACGTTACGTTCAGAAGCAACTCATTGAGCAATTGGCCGGCGAGTTCGCGATGATTCCGGCTGGGCAGTTTGTATTTGGTTGTGCGGCGGGTGATGATGAGTGTAAACGCGATGAGCTGCCGCAAAAAGGCATGTCGATAAGGGCGTTTAAGTTAGGAAAAACGGAAGTCACTTTTTCGCAGTGGGATCGCTGTGTGGCTGACCGAGCGTGTCAACGACCGGATGATCAGGGCTGGGGACGCGGCCAACGTCCGGTTATGAATGTGACTTTTGATGACGTCACACAGCATTTTATTCCTTGGCTCAACAATAAAACCGGCGCAAAATTTCGTTTACCAACGGAAGAAGAGTGGGAGTATGCCGCGCATGGTGGAAGCAAAACTCGATTTTATTGGGGCAATGAACCCGGACGTAATCGAGCCAATTGCATTGGCTGTGAAAATCCGCAAGGTAATGAACGAACGACTCTGGTTGGTAGCTTTGCGGCAAATCCTTACGGACTTTACGATATTCTTGGCAATGTATGGGAGTGGACATCCAGCTGTTATACCCGCAGCCATGATAGCGAACCGATATGTAAGTACCGGGTGGCCAAAGGAGGCGCCTACGAATACAAGCCGGTTTACATGCGAATATCCAACCGCTGGGCACGTGGCGAGGTGAAGCACGCTCATGAAGTCTTAGGCTTTCGACTGGTACTGGAGCTGTAACCAGGGCCTCGCTAAGCCATATTTTCGTTGTCCCACCAACCCGGATATGGTATAAAGCGCGCCCAACTGGAGAATCCGGTTGGACTACGAATTTGTTGGCTACGTTGAAGCCAATAGAACCTTAAATCCACACGCAAATCGACACATAAATTTGGGTGCCGGCAAACCGGGAGGTTAAGCTGGTTGATTTATGGGATTTGCGGAGGTTAAACCCTTGTTTTTCGGAGAAAATTAAATGGCTAAAGTATCAATGCGTGACATGCTCCAGGCGGGCGTTCACTTCGGTCACCGTACCCGTTTCTGGAACCCAAAGATGAAGCAATACATCTTTGGTGCACGTAACGACATTCATATCATCAACCTTGAGCACACTGTGCCTATGTTCAACGATGCGTTGAACTACATTTCCAGTGTTGCATCTCGCAAAGGCAAAATTCTGTTTGTTGGCACCAAGCGTGCTGCCAGCGAAATCGTTCGTGAAGAAGCCAAGCGTTGTGGTCAGTTTTTCGTCGACAAGCGCTGGTTGGGCGGTATGTTGACCAACTACAAAACCATTCGTCAATCCATCAAGCGATTAAAAGAGCTGGAGGCTCAAAGTCAGGACGGCACTTTCGATCGTTTGACTAAAAAAGAAGCGCTATTAAAAACGCGTGAAATGGAAAAGTTGGAAGCCAGTATCGGTGGTATTAAAGACATGGGCGGATTGCCTGATGTGCTTTTCGTAATCGACGCCGATCACGAGCATATTGCGGTTGCGGAAGCTCGCAAGCTTGGTATTCCTGTCGTTTCTGTCGTTGATACTAACTCTAATCCAGACGGTGTTGACTATGTGATCCCCGGTAATGACGATGCCATTCGTGCCATCCAGCTTTATGTCAGCGCGGTTGCTGACACGGTATTAGACGGTCGTCAAAGTGCTCAAATTGTTGAGCAAGCTGGTGAAGACGAGTTTGTTGAAGAAGCCGACAAACCAGCTGAAGAAGCTTAAGTCGAGCCAAGTTGACAAAAGAAGGGGGCTCTGCCCCCTTTTTTCGAGAAAAGTAATCGATTTTTAGATTCATTTGCCCAAGCAAATTAATTTGGAGAATTATCATGGCAATTACTGCTGCATTAGTAAAAGAACTTCGTGAGCGTACTGGCGCTGGCATGATGGAGTGTAAAAAGGCGTTGGTTGAAACCAATGGCGATGTTGAGTTAGCGATTGAAAATATGCGTAAATCCGGACAAGCAAAAGCGGCCAAAAAGGCAGGTCGTGTTGCTGCAGAAGGTTTGATCATCGTTAAAACTTCTGCTGATTCGAAAACTGCAGCCATCGTTGAAGTCAACTGTGAAACTGACTTTGTTGCACGCGATGAAAGTTTTGTTGCCTTTGCCAACAAGGTGGCAGATGTTGCGCTTGCAGGAAAAATTACTGATGTTGAAGCGCTTAAAGCCGCTGAGTATGCTGACGGTTTAACTGTTGAGCAAACGCGTGAAAACCTAGTGGCTAAAATCGGTGAAAACATGAACGTTCGTCGAGTGTCTATCATCGAGTCTGCTGAAGGCACATTAGGTTCTTACTTGCATGGCGCCCGTATCGGTGTGGTTGTTGAAACCAAAGGTGGTGATGACGACTTAAATCGCGATTTGGCAATGCACGTTGCTGCGAGTAAGCCGGATTACCTGAATCCAGAGAGTATCCCTGCCGAAATCATCGAAAAAGAGAAAGAAATCATCAAAGCTCAGCCCGATATGGAAGGCAAGCCAGACGAAATCGTCGAAAAGATGATTGGCGGACGCATTCGCAAATTCTCTGCTGAAATTAGCTTAACAGGACAACCTTTCGTAAAAGATCCTTCACAAAGTGTTGAGCAACTGTTGAAATCCAAGTCGGCTGAGGTAGTATCTTTTGTGCGTTTCGAAGTCGGTGAAGGTATTGAAAAGAAAGAAGAAGACTTCGCGGCTGAAGTGGCTGCACAAATGCGTGGCGAATAATTCGCACACGTTTTTTGAATCTATGGAGTAATCACAAAATGAGTCGATCTGAACTTCCGTATAAACGAATTTTGCTTAAGCTTAGCGGTGAAGCGCTGATGGGGAGCGAGCAATTTGGCATCGATCCTCAGGTGCTTGATCGGCTTGCAGGAGAAATTCGTGAAATTGTACAAGCGGGTGTTCAGGTCGGTATTGTGATTGGCGGCGGAAATTTATTCCGCGGTGAAAAGCTGGCCAGAGCGGGAATGAATCGGGTTGCGGGCGACCATATGGGCATGTTGGCAACGGTGATGAACTCTCTGGCTTTGCAAGATGCATTAGAACGTACCGACATAGAAACCCGAGTGATGTCGGCGATTTCGTTGACCGGTGTGTGTGAAGATTATAATCGCCGGTTTGCTGTGCGCTTTATGGATCGCGGGCAAGTGGTCATTTTCTGTGCGGGTACCGGTAATCCATTTTTTACCACAGATACAGCAGCTTGTTTGCGTGGCATTGAAATTGAAGCCGACCTAATCTGTAAAGCCACCAAAGTGGATGGCGTTTATTCGGCGGATCCGAATAAATATTCCGATGCTGTGAAATACAATGAGCTCACCTACCAAGAAGCGCTCGAGCGGCAATTGGCAGTGATGGATTTGACGGCTTTTTGTTTGGCGCGGGATCACCAAAAGAAAATACGTGTTTTTAATATGAACAACCCTGGCGCTTTAGTACGTGTGGCCACTGGCGATCAGGAAGGTACATTGATCTCCTGTTAAGTTGAACAGGTACAATCAAAACCAATTATTGAAGGGGAAGAGTCGTGATTAACGATATCAAAGACGATGCAAAAACCCGTATGGGTAAATCGGTAGATGCTTTTAAAAGTGATTTAACCAAAATCAGAACCGGTCGCGCTCATCCCAGCTTGATTGAGCACTTAATGGTGCCTTATTACGGTTCGGATACTCCTTTGTCTCAGGTGGCGAATATTTCTGTTGCGGATTCTCGCACATTACAGGTTCAGCCTTGGGAAAAAGACATGGTGGCGCCTATTGAAAAAGCGATAATGAATTCGGACTTGGGGCTTAACCCTAATTCTGCGGGACAAGTGATTCGGATCCCGTTGCCACCGCTAACCGAAGAGCGCCGTAAAGATTTGATTAAAGTGGTGCGTGGTGAAGCCGAGGGAGCCAAAGTCGCTATCCGAAATATTCGTCGTGATGCCAATTCAACATTGAAAGATTTGGTCAAAGAAAAAGAGATTTCGGAAGATGACGAGCGTCGCGCTCAGGACGAAATCCAGAAATTAACCGATGAGCATGTCGCCAAGGTCGATAAAGTTTTGGCGGAGAAAGAAGCCGAGTTGATGGAAATATAACGTCATCTGTCTGATTGAGGCTATCCACACGCCGCGTCGTGAAAACGCGGCGTTTGCGTATTTAGCGGGCATTTCTCATGAATATCGAACACAAGCAACAATCTGCTCAAGCCAGCGTTGTACCTCGCCATATCGCCATTATTATGGATGGCAATGGTCGCTGGGCTCAAGCTCAAGGCAAAAAGCGGGTACAAGGTCATAAAGTGGGGATGGATCGTGCCCGCGAAATGGTGGAAACCTGCGGTGCTTTAGGGGTTGAGGTGCTAACGCTCTTTGCATTCAGCAGTGAAAACTGGAGCCGCCCAGCTGATGAAGTGGGTTTTTTAATGAACCTATTTGTCACAGGGCTGACCAAAGAAAGCAAAGCGTTACATAAAAATAATGTTCAGTTGCGCGTGATTGGCGATGTTTCACGCTTTGAAACCAAGTTACAAAAAGCAATCGCCAAAGCGGAACAACTGACACAACATAATGATGGCATCGTTTTGCAAATAGCGGCTAACTACGGTGGTCGTTGGGATATGCTGCAAGCGGCCAATGCCGCGATTGCAAAGAAACAAGCCGCTAACCAAGACGTCGAAAACCTGACCGAAGAGGACATTAGCGTTCATCTGTGTGGTGCTGATTTGCCCGAGCCCGATTTGTTGATTCGTACCGGTGGTGAAATTCGTATCAGCAACTTTTTGTTATGGCAATGTGCTTACAGTGAGCTGTTGTTTTCTCCTTTGTTGTGGCCAGAGTTTGATGCTGAAGCGCTGAAAAATGCGATAGCTGAATTCTCGAGTCGACAAAGACGGTTCGGTAAAACAGGTGAACAGGTTAACTCATAGCGATTGGGAGCAGAATTGCCTTGCGATAAGTATGACCTAGCGTCATTACCTAAGGTTTGAAATTCATGAGCGTTAAGCTGAAGTTTCCTTAAGTCAATATCGATGCGTTTGACCTTAATTAAAAATGAAGAAGAACAGTGATAATTTATGCTTAAACAACGTGTGATCACAGCTTTACTCTTATTGCCTTTGGTTGGATTTATAATATTCGGCCTTAATTTGCAGTGGTTTGCTGGAGCATTACTGATTGTTGGATACCTGATGGCCTGGGAGTGGGCAGGGCTGGCAGCCATTGAACAAGGCAAATGGCGTTCAATTTATGCGTTTTTGGTTTCCTTAACGGGTATTGCCATCTGGTACCTTGATCCTGCCATTCAGTTTTGGCCATCGACTTTCTGGTTCAATGGTTGGCACTGGGAATCGCCTTTACTCATTTTTCTATTGGCTTTAGTGGCCTGGGCAGTGGCCATTCCTATGGTGGTCTTTTCGCAGGCATTGAAGCCAATGTGGAGTGGCTCACCTTGGTTGCGTCTTCTACTTGGTATCATCATTATTAACGGGTTCTGGGTTTCTGCCATAGCCCTTCGCAATACAGAGTTTTCAGTGGACGTGTATCGCGGTGGGTACTTGGTGCTTATGATGTTAGCCCTAATTTGGGGGGCTGATGTTGGCGGTTACGTATTTGGAAAACTTTTCGGCCGGCATAAGTTGGCCCCAGCGGTCAGTCCTGGCAAAACCTGGGAAGGCGTTTTCGGTGGTGTGTTACTGAGTGTGTCTGTGGCCAGTATCGGTGCAATCTGGCTACAGCTGCCAATTGACAGTTGGGCTTTGTTCGTTTCGTTGATGGCAATGTTGGTTGTTCTATCGGTTTTCGGTGATCTTTTCATCAGCTTATTGAAGCGACAAGTCAATTTAAAAGACACCAGTCGTATGTTGCCCGGCCATGGCGGTATTCTTGATCGCCTGGATTCAACTCTGGCGGTATCACCGGTATTTTTATTGGTTGCATACTATCTGGAGTGGATCCGATGAAGTGGGTAACCGTATTAGGATCCACTGGTTCAATCGGAATTAATACGTTAGATGTGATTGCACGTCATGCTGAGCAATTCAAAGTTTTTGCACTTACGGCACACAGCAACCTTGAGCTTTTACTGTCACAAGTTGAGCGCTTTCGCCCTCGTTACGCAGTACTTGCCGTTCCACCTGAACAATTAGAATTTGAACAACGATTAGCGCGTGTATCACCGGAAACAGAATTATTGATAGGAAGTGAGGCGCTCGCTCAAGTTGCTGAGCACCCTAAAGTCGATAAAGTGATGGCGGCGATTGTGGGAGCTGCTGGGTTAATACCGACTTTAGCGGCCGTTAAAGCAGGTAAAAAAGTATTATTAGCCAATAAAGAAGCGCTCGTGGTTGCTGGCGATCTGTTTATGCAGGAAGTTAAGGCTTCCGGTGCCGTTCTTTTACCCATCGACTCTGAGCACAACGCTATTTTTCAATGCCTACCGACCGATTATGCTCAGCAGGGATTCGATAGCGCGGGTGTTGAGCAGATTTTATTAACCGGTTCTGGCGGTCCGTTCAGAACGCTACCCTTGTCTCAGCTGTCGCAAGTCACTCCAGAGCAGGCCTGCGCTCACCCCAATTGGGATATGGGCAAAAAAATATCGGTGGACTCTGCAACCATGATGAACAAAGGGCTGGAAGTTATTGAAGCCTGTCATTTGTTTGGCGTCGGCACCCACCAAATCGAAGTGGTATTGCACCCACAGAGCATCATTCACTCTATGGTTCGTTACAATGACGGTTCAGTGTTGGCACAAATGGGACAGCCCGATATGCGTACGCCCATTGCTTTCGGTCTCGGTTGGCCAGAGCGAATTAAGGCTGGCGTTGAAGCGCTGGACTTTAAAACCATGTCGCAATTAGAGTTTGAAACCCCCGATCTTGAGCGATATCCCTGCTTAACATTGGCAATGGATGCATTCTCGATTGGGGCGGGAATGCCGGCAGTGTTGAACGCCGCCAATGAAGAAAGTGTTGCTGCATTTTTGCATCGAAAACTCGGGTTTACTGAGATCGCTCAAATCAATTGTGCCGTGATGGAGCGATTGAATGCGCAATGTGAACCTACGATCGATGCCTTAGTGGCACTTGATCACGAAGCTCGTGCTTTGGCACAACAGTTGATAAATCAGAGAGGTGTTTGATCCAATGCTCGATTTTCTGTTTTACGCTGCAGCATTGATTGTCACGCTCGGGATTCTAGTGACATTCCATGAGTGGGGCCACTTTTATGCTGCGCGTAAATTTGGTGTGAAAGTTTTGCGTTTCTCAGTTGGCTTTGGAAAACCCATTTGGAAGCGAGTCGGAAAAGATGGCGTGGAATATGTCATTGCCGGAATTCCGCTCGGTGGCTACGTTAAAATGCTCGACGAGCGCGAAGGTGAAGTCGATCCGGCAGACGCTGAAAAAGCATTTAATCGTCAAGCTTTGTGGAAGCGTAACATTATTATTGCTGCTGGGCCGTTTGCTAATTTTGTTTTGGCAATCGTGGTTTACTGGATCATGTTTATGATCGGTATTAATGGTGTTAAGCCAGTACTGGGTGAATTGAAGCCAGAAAGCCTAGCTGCTCAAAGCGGACTGATGAAGGGCGATGAAATCGTTGCCGTTGATAGTGAAACCGTTGTGACCTGGCAAGATACTTTATTCGCATTGGCCAAACGAATGGGCGATGGCGAATCGATCAGCATTTCTGTACTTCGAAATCATTCAACCTTACCCATCGTAAAAACCATCGATACGGGCAATTGGCAGCTCGATGAACGTCGACCGGATATTTTGGACTCATTAGGTTTGGCTCCGGTGAGTTTCCCTGCAATGATTGGTGAAGTCACTGTTGGAAGTCCTGCTGAAAAAGCGGGGTTGCAAAAAGGCGATACCATCACCCAACTGAATGATCAGGCGATTAAAAGTTGGGGGCAGCTAATGGATTATATGGAAAACTTTTCCGGTGGAGAGCTTCGCGTAATCGTTGAGCGGGCTGGAGATGCTCTGGCCTTACCGATTACTCCTGTAAAAGTCGATAACGGATACAAACTTGGTGTTGGGATCAGCCTAGAAAAAGCACAAGAGTTTCGAGAACAACTGTTGATCGTAAGAAAATACGGTTTTTTTGAAGCACTTCAGCAAGCGCACCTTAAATTCTGGCAAGTGATCAAACTCACGGTAACCATGCTTAAGAAATTGATTTTAGGGGAAGTTTCTACGAAATCGTTAGGAGGTCCACTATCAATTGCGGAAGGTGCGGGTAGCTCTGCACGCGGAGGACTGGTATATTTCCTCAGCTTTTTGGGAATGATCAGCGTAAATCTTGGTCTTATAAATCTCTTGCCGGTTCCGGTACTCGATGGTGGTCACTTATTGTTCAATACTATCGAGGCTATCAAAGGCAAACCTTTATCGGAAGCGGCTCAAGAATTCGGAATGCGTATAGGCATTATTTTAGTGCTGGGGTTGATGGCGATCGCGTTATTTAACGACTTCGCGCGCTTGTAGTTTGGAGTTCGACAAATCTCTATGACAATAAAACAAACAGTCTTAGGTTCAATTTTAGTTTTGGCCACGAGTTCGTTATTTGCGAGTTTCAAGGCTTTTAAAGTTGAAGACATTAAAGTCAACGGTTTACAGCGAATCGAGCTGGGTACCTTTTTTACTTACTTACCGATTCAAGTGGGCGAAACAATTGATGAAGCGCGATTACCTCAAGTGATTCGCGCACTGAATCGTTCCGGCTCTTTTCATTACATTAAAGTATCGAGCGATGAAAATGTGCTCATCATTGATGTGGAAGAGCGACCGATCATTGCTGATATTGTGATCGAAGGAAACAAAGAGCTTAAAACCGAAGATCTGCTAAACGGTATGAAGAGTGCCGGATTTGCCAAAGGTGAGGTGTATCAGGCAGCGGCTTTGGAAGCCATCGCACAAGAAATTCAAAATCAGTATTTCGCACATGGTAAATATGGCGTTAAGGTGAAAACCCGAGCTGTTAATATGTCGCGGAATCGTGTTCAGGTTCGCATGGATGTGGATGAAGGTGAACCTGCAAAAATCAATGAAATAAATATCGTTGGTAATAAAGTTTTTTCTGATGAGGAGCTG
The DNA here is from genome assembly GCF_055326765.1 of Pleionea sp. WD8-19. Taxonomy (NCBI): domain Bacteria; kingdom Pseudomonadati; phylum Pseudomonadota; class Gammaproteobacteria; order Oceanospirillales; family Pleioneaceae; genus Pleionea; species Pleionea sp. WD8-19. The sequence continues at coordinate 120,033 of NZ_JBUZOU010000015.1, forward strand.
CTTGATCAGTTTGAACTTTCTACAGGCGGCTTTTTTTCTTTCTTTACCAGTGACGACCAATACGCAAAAGAAAAGCTTTCCGGCGATATGGAAAAGCTGCGCAATTATTACCTTGATCGTGGATATCTGAAATTTCAAATTGTGTCGACGCAAGTTTCTATTTCTCCCGATCGTAAAGGTATGTTCATCACCATAAATGTTGATGAAGGTGAAAAGTTTACTGTTAAAGACATCAAGTTTTCGGGTGAGTTGATTTATACCGAAGAGCAGTTACGCGCATTAGTGCCATTGAAAACGGGAGATACCTACAGTGGTGCTGCAATCAGTTTTGCCGAAGAACGTATCGCTGAATGGTTAGGGTATAAAGGTTACGCTTTTGCTAACGTACTGAGTGTGCCTGAACTGGATGAAAACAATTTGGAAGTCACGCTTACCATTTTTGTCGATCCTAAGCAGAAAACTTACGTACGGCGGATTACCTTTGCGGGTAACGAAAGCACCGACGATCACGTTTTACGCCGTGAAGTACGTTTGATGGAAGGTGAGGCGCTTTCGACACAACTGGTGGAGCGTTCGAAAACGCGTATGGAGCGCTTGCCATACATTGAAAACGTCAATGTTGAAACGCCTAAAGTAGAAGGGACTGACGACCAGGTCGATGTTGAGTTTGAAATCAAAGAACGATCGGCCGGCACTATTTCTGGTGGATTGGGCTATGGCAGTTTTTACGGACTTTCATTACAAGCCAGCGTGAGTCATGAAAACTTCTTAGGCAGCGGTAATCGAGTGGCTTTCTCCTTAAACAGTTCAAAAGCCGTTAAAAATTACAGTTTTAATTACACTAATCCCTATTTTACGATTGATGGTGTCAGTCTTGGTTATAACCTCTTTTATCGAGAAACCGACTACAGTGCGTTGAATATTAATCGTTCATCGCAAACGTCACTCGGTGTTGGAGCGACTTGGGGAGTACCTTTAAGTGAAGTGTCGCGTTGGAGTTTTGGTGGTACTTATTTGAGCAACCAGTTGAACTCATACGCACAGAATATCAGTGGTGGTCGAGCGCAAGGCGTTATCGATCTCTTCCGAGGTTTTGGGTTGGATCCTTATGTTGATACCTCTTTGAAATTTGAGTTGGTTGAATTGCAAACCGGTTGGTTACGAAACACATTAAACCGAGGGGTGTTCCCAGATTCAGGGACGTTAAATCAAGTTTCATTGGAAGCCTCGTTACCTGACAGTGACCTTGAGTATTACAAGGTGAATTACAGCTTTGCGAATTATTGGTCGTTTGCTCGAGGATGGAGCTTTAAAACATCGCTTGATTTGTCTTATGGTGATGGATACGGCGATGGCGTGAATGAAAACTTGCCCTATTTTGAAAACTTTTACGGTGGTTCGTCTGATTCGTTACGTGGTTTCGAAAATAATACGGTTGGTCCACGACAATTAATTCGTACGCCTCAAACAACAACCGTTGTTGGTCCCGACGGGAGTTCTTACACCGTATTACTACCACCTGAAAATGATAGAATTGAGCTCAATCGCTTTTCTTCAGGGGGTAACGCTAAGGCTACTGCCACTATGGAGTTGATTTTTCCAACACCGTTTGCGGAAAATAATCGTTCGGTGCGTACCAGTTTCTTTGTCGATGCGGGTAATGTTTGGAATACAAAATTTAATGTTGACGATTATCGAAGCAACTCCGTGACGTTACCGAATCGACAAATCGGAGACATGCCCGATTACAGCGATCCAGGAACTTATCGTGTCTCAGCGGGCTTTGCGATACAATGGTTGTCACCTATGGGGCCCATATCCATTAGTTTAGGTCGTCCGATCAAGAAACAAGACTTTGACGAGTTTGAAACATTGCAGTTTAATATTGGCCGCACTTTCTAGCATTCAAGTTACAAGTAAGGGGAAAAACGTTGAAAAAGTTGTTTACTGTTCTATTTGCCATATCGCTTTCTGCCATTGCGCATGCCGCGGAAATGAAAGTCGGTTTTGTTGACGTCGGTTATGTAATGGCTAAGTCACCGCAACGAGTCGCAATTTCCGAAAAGCTGAAAAACGAATTTAAAGAGCAGGAAGAAGAAATTAAAACGCTGCTCAATGAATACAAAAAGCTTCAAGAAAAAGCGCAAAAAGATGGCGCAACCATGAGTGAAAAAGAGCGACTGGATTTGGCTCGCGATGGACAGGAAATGGAGACCAAGATCAAACTAAAGCAAAAAGCGTTAAATGAAGACAGTCAACGTCGTGCGCAAGAAGAGCAACGTTTACTTGGCGCAACCATTTTGCAAAAAATCGAAGAGTTTGCAAAAGAAGAAAAATACGACATGATTGTTAATAAAGAAGCGTTGTTATGGGCCGATCAGGCTGCTAACGTTTCAGATAAAATTTTGGCAAAAATCAGCGCTTCTGGTAACTGATTCAATTTTTAATTGGCATTGTGGATGAATGATTAATGTCTAAAAATCAGGATTCATCGAACAACGGCTACACATTGCAACAAATTGCCAGTCAAATTGGTGCAGAAGTTAAAGGGGACGCGGCTTGCCGCGTCTTTGCTATCAATACTATTCAAGATGCGGTTGAAGGTGATATTGCGTTTTTGAGTAACAGCAAGTATCAACACTTTCTGGACAATACAAAAGCATCCGCGGTTATCTTGCTTCCTGAACTTGCCGAACAATGCCCGGTCAATGCGTTGGTTATGGGGAATCCTTATCTGGGATTTGCTAAAGTCGCTCAGCTACTCGATACCACGCCGCAACAACCTCCTGGTATTCATCCTTCGGCGGTGATTGATGCGTCGGCACAAATTGATGCCACGGCTTCTATTGGCGCTCATGTTGTGATTGATGCCAATGTAAAGATTGATGCTGGCGTACAAATCGCTCCCGGATGCCATATTGGTGAACATTCAATCATCGGTGAAAACAGTCGCTTGTACGCCAATGTCAGTCTTTATCATAGCGTTCGCATTGGTAAGCGTGCAGTGATCCATGCTGGCACCGTGATCGGTTCCGACGGTTTTGGCTTTGCCAATGAGTCTGGTGTCTGGGTGAAAATTCCTCAACTGGGCGGCGTTGTTATTGGAGATGACTTTGAATGTGGCGCTAACTGCACCATCGACCGAGGTGCAATAAACGATACGCTGATTGGTGACGATGTAAAACTCGACAACCTTTGCCACTTAGCGCACAACGTGCACTTTGGTTCACACAGTGCGATGGCGGCGTACTCAGGTGTGGCCGGCAGTTCGCAAGTAGGTGAATTTTGTACAATCAGTGGTCGCGTAACGATTTTAGGTCATATCACGCTAGACGACGGTGTTCACATTACCGCTGGTTCACAGGTGAGTAAATCGTTAAGCCGAGGTGCCTACTCGTCTGGTACACCCTTAATGACCAATCGTGAGTGGAAACGTAGCGTGGCTCGCATGCGCCAACTGGATGATATGGCGCGCACGATTAAACAACTGGAAAAAGAAATATCGCTATTGAAAAACGATAGCAATCAGTAAAAGTGAGAACCCCATGAGTGAGCAAGTAGATCAGGTTTCGGTAATGGATATTCATGAAGTTATGCAGCATTTACCGCATCGCTATCCGTTTTTATTAATCGATCGCGTTTTGGACTTTAAAGTAGGTGAATATCTCCACGCGATAAAAAACATAACCGTAAATGAGCCCTGTTTTACCGGACATTTCCCGCATCGCCCTGTGATGCCAGGCGTTTTGATTCTTGAAGCCCTTGCCCAAGCTACGGGTATTCTGGCATTTAAAACCATGAACGAGTTGCCAGATAGTGAGTCTTTGTACTATTTTGTGGGTATTGATAACGCGCGTTTCAAAAAGCCCGTTGAGCCAGGCGATCAAGTTCATTTGCACGTAACCGTTGAGCGACGCAAACGTGATATGTGGAAGTTTAAAGCGGAAGCGCTGGTTGATGAGCAAGTGGTGTGTTCGGCTGATCTGATGTGTGCCAAAAAGAGAGTTGTATGATCCATCCTACTGCGGTAATCGATCCTAAAGCTGAGTTGGCCGATGATGTTGAGGTGGGGCCATACTCGGTGATTGGTGCCGGTGTAAAAATTGATTCAGGTACTCGGGTGGGGCCTCACGTTGTTATTAATGGCGACACCAGTATAGGCAAAGGCAATCGCTTTTTTCAATTTGCCAGCATTGGCGAAGAAAATCAGGATAAAAAATACAGTGGTGAACCCACTAAAACCCTAATCGGAGACAACAATGTTTTTCGAGAGTGTTGCACCGTTCATCGCGGCACCGTACAAGACATTGGGTACACCCAAATTGGCAGTGACGGTTTGTTTATGGCCTACACCCATATCGCACACGATTGCGTAATTGGTGATCATGTCATTTTTGCGAATAACGCGTCTGTTGCGGGTCATGTTCATGTGGGTGACTGGGTGATCCTAGGTGGATTCACAGGCGTACATCAATTTTGTAAAGTGGGAGCACACGCTTTTTCTGGAATGAACAGTCGCATCACTCAGGACGTACCTCCTTATGTGATGTTGCAGGATGGTGTGCCAAGAGCCATTAATGCAGAAGGTTTGAAACGACGTGGTTTTTCAGAGTCCGATATTCGCGCGATAAAAAATGCTTATCGAGCGCTTTACCGTAAAAATTTAAAGCTGGATCAAGCAATAGCGGAAATGTCTAAAATTGCGGAAAAGAGTGCTGCCGTTCAACTTTTTATTGATTTTCTTCAAACGTCAGAACGCGGTATTGTCCGATAGATTAAAAGCACTAAGCACTAAGCACTAAGCACTAAGCACTAAGCAATAAGTGATAAGTAATAAGAAATTCAGAAATAAAGTTGACTTGCTGGTTAGTCCAATACAATCTTTTTAGAACTTAGAACTTAGAACTTAGAACTTAGAACTTAGAACTTAGAACTTAGAACTTAGAACTTAGAACTTAGAACTTAGAACTTAGAACTTAGAACTTAGAACTTAGAACTTAGAA